>NZ_JBEJZY010000024.1:0-77594 GCF_040256935.1 Photorhabdus viridis | reverse complement strand
CAGTCATCAATAAAGATACAGAATCAATAATGTTATCCGCTTAATATTCAGGCAAAAGGTTATAACAAAAAATCGGCGATGTCTTGATGATTAGGCGAATTAATCCCCAATAAATTTAATAAAACGTGATTTGCATCACAAAATAATGCCAATAATCTCGCTAAAAATCCGTCTTAATGAATTAAGTAACTAAAATTTTATTAACTAAATTTCCCTTATTCGGTTTATAGACTTTGCATTAATCACCAAAAAGACTTAACTCTATATTTTTTATGATATTGAAAAAAATCAGGTATCATGGGCTATCTCATTAACCTCAGCTCAATCTGAGCCAAATAAGCTTTTTATTCGACTCACAGGAGAAACCAATGTGGATCTGGGAACAACCGAACTGGCTTAAATTCCATTGGAATGCCGACACGATTGTGCCATTACTGCAAGATGCGCATTTTACCTAAGGGTTGTGTAGGCAGATGAAGATGCCAAGCAAGCAACCCTTGATAGCCCCTTTTACCGCTCAGGGGCCGTCCTCTCCTAATTCAGAAATAAAATCAATAACGAACCATAACCGATTTCAATTCAGTATAGTGCTCAATAAAAGCACTGCCGAATTCACGGCCAATACCTGAAGATTTCGTACCGCCGAACGGTAATGCCGGATCAAGGAATGTATGCATATTGACCCAAACAGTCCCGGCTTCAATACGCGGGATCATACGCATAGCTTTGCTCAGATCATTGGTCCATAAACTCGCTGCTAAACCAAACGGCGTGCTGTTCATCAACCCAATCATCTCTTCCTCATCGTCATAACTGAGGAAAGTGCCTACAGGACCAAATGTCTCTTCCTTCATCAATGAATCTTCCGGGCTGTTAGCACGAATAACGGTTGGCGCCACAAAGTAACCAGGCCCTTCCAGAGCATAACCGCCATAAACAATTTCACTGCCTTCCTGACGGGCTTTGTTAAACAGGGACAGTATCTTGTTGTAGTGCTCTTTGTTCGCCAGTGGTCCCATTTCTGTTGATTCATCCAGCGGAGAACCAATGTTCATTGCAGCAAGTCTTTCAGACAACAATTTCAGCACTTCATCCATGCGGCCAGCAGGAATATAGAAACGTTCAGCCGCAGCACAAATTTGCCCTTGATTGAGATAACCCGCTTCCAGAACACCATTAACAATCTTTTCAGCAGACATATCCGCCAAAAACGCCGCGCCGTTTTTACCACCAAGCTCCAACGTAACGCGAGTCAATCCCTGTTCCATCGCTGATTTACCCACAGCAATACCGGTTGGCACAGAGCCGGTAAAGGTGACTTTGGCACACAATGGATGACTTATCAGCGCAGGGCCTAATACTGAACCTGAACCATTAACCACATTGATGACACCATCGGGAATACCTGCCTCTTTTGCCAATTCAGCCACTCTGAGCATTGTCAGCGGTGTGTATTCGCTTGGTTTCAACACAATGGTACAACCACAGGTCAGTGCAGCCGCCATTTTCCAGATGGCAACGATGATGGAGAAATTCCACGGAATGATCCCTGCCACAACACCAATCGGCTCACGGCGAGTAAACGCCGTGTATTGTTCACCTTTAAAAGAGGGCAAAGAAACATTCAGTGTTTCACCACTGATCTTACTTGACCATCCGGCAAAATAACGCAGGAACTGAACAGAAGAATCAATTTCCAACATGCGGGACAATTGGATAGTTTTACCAGAGCAAACACTTTCCAATTGCGCTAGTTCTTCCCGATGTGCCAGTAATAAATCTGCCAGACGATTCAAGCAGTTACCACGCTCCATAGGTGAAGTTTGCGCCCACACGCCATGAAATGCAGCATCTGCCGCTTGCATAGCCGCATTGACTTCCGCTTCACCGCCTTGATTCACTGTCGCAATCACTTCATCAGTCGCAGGGTTCACCACGGAAAATGTTTCATACCCCTGACCATTGACTAATTGACCATGAATATAATGACCATGATTGCGTTGCAGAAAGGCCGTAACCTGCTGTAACAGGGTTATATCACTCATTACTTAACTTACCTCTGATCAAACGGGTGCTTTTTAGCCTTTAACACAAGCCAGATAATGCTTCACAAAACGGTCGGCGGTCACTTCCCACAGCACTTCAGTTCCTTTCGCGGCAAACCAGGAGTCCCCCGGATGATATTCAACTGTTTCACTGGTTTTCATATCGGTCAGTTTTACCGAGCCTTCCGAGACGGTTGCGTGCTCATCAAACGGATACACCATACTGAATTTTCCACGGGTACAGGCAAAAATGCCGCAAGTCAAGTTATCAGTCGGTTCACCAAATATCATTGCAACACTGGCTTGTGGATCACCTTCCACAACGGTAGAACCCAGATTGCTTACGCTACCAATGTCCAACAGTTCAGGCAGTGATTTGTTCAGTAAAAGTGATTTAATCATGATGTTCTCGCTTCAAATAAAAGAATTTATAAATCGTTCAGTGAACGCTATTGATACCGAAAATCTCAATAATTTAACGGCGGCCTTTCCAGTACCCTGACGTTTGATGCCAAATCTTGCCCGCCGACACCATCAGATGTCGTAACGTATCTTTGCCAATAATGTTTGCATGAGGAATTGAGCTCATCAGATCATAGCGCTCAGATCCTTCACTTATCCCCTCAGCCAGGACCTTACAAACGATATGGCTTGGCGTTACCCCAAAGCCGGAATATCCCTGCACGTAGAACACATTATTATGCTGCGGCAAAGAGCCGATTTGCGGGAACAGGTTGGCGCTGCAACACAATGGTCCTCCCCATGCCAATTCAATTTTCACATCTTTCAGATAGGGGAAAACCTTCAGCATCAAATGGCGATTCCAAGCTTTCAAATCCGATGGAATGTGTTCAATTAAAGGTGTTGTACTGCCGAACAGCAGGCGGTTTTCGTTAGTCACCCGGTAGTAATCGATAACCGGACGAATATCACTGTATGCACCACGGATCGGGCTGATTTTTTTGATCAAATCATCCGATAATTCTTCCGTCATTAGTTGGAAGGCATAAGTGTTAATTGTCTTCTTGTAGATGTACGGCTCAAGGCCATTGAGGAAACCGTTACAAGCCCACAGCATTTTATTGGCGCGAACAGACCCCATCGAGGTACGAACTGTCACTCTGGAACCATATTCAACATTCAGCACCTGGCTATTTTCAAAGATTTTTACGCCAAGTTCTGTCGCGGCTTTAGCTTCACCCAATAACAGGTTCAGGGAGTGAACATGCCCGCCGCCCATATGCTTCAACGCACAGGTATAGACATCAGAACCCACAACCTTTTTCACATCAGAGCCGGTATATAGTTCAATTTCTTCATCAGGAGAAACCGCTTGGAAATCTTTCAGCCAGCCACGTAACGTTTTTTCCTGCCGCTGATTAAATCCAAGATAGCCATAACCACGGCAGAGATCGGCGTCAATGTTATATTTTGCAATACGATCACGAATGATGCCGGCGCCGAGGTTGCTGATCTTAAAGATCGTCTCCAGCCCTTTTTCACCAACATGCCGCTTGATCACTTCCAGATCATGACCAATACCCGCCATAACCTGACCACCATTACGTCCAGTACCACCATAGCCAAGATGACGCCCTTCTAGGATAGCAATATTGGTGATGCCTTTTTCCGCCAGTTCAAGCGCGGTATTGATACCGGAAAATCCACCGCCGATAATGACGACATCCACATCCAGATCTTCTTTTAATATCGGAAAACGAAGATCATATTTCTTGGTCGTTGCATAATAAGTTAATGAATCAACATTATTGTTCATGTGATACCCCAATTAGCATCTGACATAATCACCGGATTATCTGTAGTGCGGAGTCACATCACCATGTCCCTTTAGGGATATTTGCAACACTGTATTAACAATTGTGACTCAAGCGAAATAACGTACAGAAGGCGTCAAAAACAGGCTAAACAGCTCTGCTTGTGATCTGATTTGCAGTTTTTGATAAATATTTTTCCGGTGGTTTTTCACTGTTCCAGTACTGATAAACAGTTTCTCAGCAATCTGTGGAGATCCTTTACCTTGCAATATCAATTCAACAATCTCACATTCTCTTGGCGTCAAAGCATAACGGGCTTGGGTATCCAGACAAACCATGTCGGCAGAAGAAGCCTGCTGCATCATTCCACCATGTAACCGGGCGACACTGCGAATAATTTCCAGCGTTGTTCGCAGGTTTTTCTGGTGTTGTTTTTGTATGAAAAATGGCTGATTCTCATTACCAAAAAACAGGCCAAGCTGCCTTTGAGGAGAGAGTTTCAGTAAAACGCCCGCTTCATCCCGCCAGCCAGTTTTACGATAAAAATTCAGATAGTAATCAGTATGATAAAATCCTGTAGGAACGAGTTCCCGTAAGGTAAGCAGATCAGTCTCAGCGCCCTTTGCCAAAGCCTGATAGAAAGGATCTTGCAGATAAGCGCCCTGTTGATAAATCTGGTTTACCGCATCGCTGTTTTTCTTCTCTGCTTTACTTAAACAACGCGGAGGAGCGCCTTGCTCGAAGGCATAGACAATGGCGTTATCAAAAGGAATAAATTGTTCCAACCAGTTAAGTAAATTAGGATAAAATTCACTGGTTGCCACAGATTCAATCACTGCTGATAATCTATCTACATGAATATCCATTCCAGCCCTCGCAATTATTAAGAAATTAACAATAAATCCGAAGTAGATATTGCCCGCCAATTCCATAGCGAAACTATATAAGAATCACACTCAAACTGGTTATACAACTCAATTGTTGTTTATATGATAATAAAATCACAATTATGAAACATTTTATTCATTATTTATGAGAACCTTCACACAAGCATCAGATCTCATTACTGAATAGATTCTTTAACTGAATTATTCTCATTCTCTATATCACTTTCTTTGATAAGGAGTAAAAATGGCCGCTAAGAAAATCATTCTTGATTGCGATCCGGGGCACGATGATGCCATTGCTATGTTACTGGCACATGGCAATCCTAATATTGAGCTATTAGCCGTCACCACTGTTGCCGGTAATCAGACATTGGATAAAGTCACTCGCAATGCGCTGGCGATAGCGCATATTGCCGGTATTAACGGAGTGCCCTTTGCCGCAGGCTGTCATCGCCCATTGGTCCGTGATCTCGAAACTGCACCCGATATTCACGGTGAATCGGGTCTGGGAGGCGTGAAACTCCCGAAACATTCACGGACGCTTGATCCCCGCCACGCGACGGATCTGATCATTGATACCATCATGTCTCATCCACCTAAAACAGTAACACTGGTTCCTGTCGGCAGTCTGACCAATATTGCTCTCGCTGTCCGTAAAGCGCCACAGATCGTCGAGCGGGTAAAAGAAGTTGTCTTAATGGGAGGTGGATATCACACGGCTAACAGAAGTGCAGTTGCAGAATTCAATATCAAAGTTGATCCGGAAGCAGCACACATTGTTTTCAATGAAAAATGGCCGCTGACGATGGTCGGCCTAGATCTAACACATCAGGCACGAGCCACGCAAGAAGTCAGGGACGCGATTTCACGTATCAATACCAAAACTTCCCGGTTTGTCACGGACATGCTGGAATTCTACGGCAAAAGTTACCAGAAGAAACACGGCTTCAATTGCCCTCCAATACATGATCCTTGTGCTGTCGCCTATGTGATTGATCCTACAGTGATGACAACGCAAAAAGTACCGGTCAATATTGAACTGAACGGCACCTTAACTGTCGGTATGACAGTCGCGGATTTCCGTTTTCCACTACCAGAAAATTGCCACACCCAAGTTGCAGTCAAATTGGAGCAACAGCGATTCTGGCAATTGATCATTGATGCGTTGAGCAACATTGGCGATACCTGCAATTAAGGTGGAAAATCATTTCAGGCATAAGATTCATAATTAAAGCCGTTATTTAATACTAAACGGCTTTCAACGCTACCTTAAATAGCGAATATCGGCAAGCCAGACGCCATAATCTAAATCCACGAGCATTTTTCCAGATCATGAATACCACGTTCGAACAATTCCAGAACGATTTGTTGCTTGATAACGGAATATTCCATCTCATTAATCGTGTTCACCATCACTACAGCTGGAATCTACAGCTCCGTATCCTTATACAGTAACTGACTGAATTTTATGTCAACCGAGTATAATGATGCGGTTGTTTATCTCTGGTTTTACTAAAGAAGCGGATAATAATATTCGAAACAAAGTTAACCTATAATGGCAACACGTGCTTATCCCACGTCATGCCGCTACATGTTATTTGCTTCCATTGCAGCATGTTGAACTTTTACTGAACCGTAGACTTTCATCTTCCACACCACAGAAAAGGAATCCAATCCTATGAAAAAACAGGGCAAAATAACCTGCCAGGCACTTATTACCGCTGGCTTGCTGACACTGCTTACCGGCTGTAGTCATATAGAAAAACGCCATATTCCCGAAGTAAATAAGCCGGTCCTCTCTACTAAACTGAATATCCATCAACCTACCACGATCATAGTTCCTGTCACGATCTCCGGTAAAAAATATCAATTCCTGCTGGATACCGGGGCCAGTTATACCTTCATTGACAATGAACTGGCTAAAACACTGACCCAAATCACGCCAGAATCAAACATACCGGTGACATTCCACCATATGTTATCCGATGGATTAATTACAACCAGTGAAAAGCGATTACACAAAGATGAGCTGACATTATGGCAACCCCTTGCTATTACCATCGGTAATTATAGCGTGCCGGCTTCTGATCCCTGGATTGGCATTGATATGAATCTTTTCAATCAATCCATTGGTCAGAAGCTGGATGGCATCCTTGGAATTGATACTTTCCGCCAATTAAACTGGGAAGTGAATAATTTGAACCATACCCTGACAGTATGGCGCCATGCACCTTCAATCCTGAGTTATCAGCAATGTGAACCTTACAGTGACATCTATGGGAAATCTCCCGCAATCAAGGTTTCTAATGTCATTTTCAACATAGATACCGGAGCTGATTATAGCTATGCTTCTCAAGAATTTATTGAATATCTGAAAAAAGATCATAAAGATAAAATTTCTGAAGGAATCAATGTTAAATACGCCTCTGCTGGTGGACTTGCTAGTGGGAAAGAGTACCTGATTGACGGCTTTTATTTACAACAACTGCCTGTTGGTCGTCTGAAAGTCAGTGAAAATAAAAACGACCAATACTATCTTGGTATGAGTTTCCTCTCTCGTTTTGATGACTATCTATTTATTCCCAATAAAATGTTACTCTGTTTTAATGCCAAGAACTTCACCCGTTATGACAGTAAATTACTGCGCACGATTGCAGTTCGCTATTTTAATAATAAATTAGAGATATTTTACAACGAGCCAAAAGATATTGAAAAATTTGGATTAAAAAACGGTGATATTGTGCTGGAAGTTAACAACCAGAAAATCCTTCCTGAGGATATAACCTATCTTCGTAATCAATTATCGGAGACACCATCGGGTAAACTGACAATAAAAATTGAGCGGAATGGCGCCCAACAAGTCATTAATATTTAATCACGCCATTTATAAAGGGAGAACTTGATTCTCCCTTTATAAACTATTCCTCAAAATAAGGGGAAAAGTACGGCTAGCTTTTTGGTTTTGTACTGAAATCAAACAACTCTGTCAACTCAATCTGCAAACCACTTGCAATGATATTGATGATTTCAAGCGTAGGATTTCTGATCCCCCGCTCAATGCCGCTGATATAGGTACGGTCAATTCCACATTTATCGGCAAAAGCTTCCTGAGACATTCCAGACGATTGTCTGAGATGCCTAACTCTTTGTCCAAACAGGGATTTTACAGCATTTGGCTTTTTCATCTAATAAGTATCGAATTATGTTACTTATCAGACCACGGACTATAAGTCACTTTTCTCGGTAAGTTATGTTATCATATGTGACTTATAGTCTACTATGTAACGATTTATCTTTTTATATCAAAGTTATCCGTAACGTGGAGAATTAATGATGAAAAATCAGGACTGGCACCCAGCAGACATCATCGCTGCACTAAAAAAACGAGGAACATCGTTAGCAGCAGTTTCAAGAAAGGCAGGGTTAGCCTCATCGACCCTTGCCAATACCTTGCAACGCCGTTGGCCCAAAGGGCAGCGGCTCATTGCAGATGCTTTAGATTGCGATCCTGCCGAGATATGGCCTTCGAGGTACATGAGGTAAGTGGCTGTAGATCAAAATGGCGTAGCTCATCAACGATGATGAGCTACATCAACATGTTTTATGTCAATCGTTGAGATAATGATGAATATGGCAAAAAAATAAAATCTTCCAGAAGGTAATGACGAAACAAAAAGGTAATGAAATGATGTGAGAATAAAGTTAATTAACTCTTTTGTTCTGCACTAAAATCAAACAGATCTTTCAACTCGATCTGCAAACCATTTGCGATAACATTGATAACTTCAAGTGTGGGATTCCTGACTCCACGTTCAATACCGCTGATATAAGTACGATCAAGCCCACATTTATCAGCAAAAGCTTCCTGAGACATACCAGATGTCACTCTGATATATCTAACTCTTTGTCCAAAAATAGATTTTATCGTATTAGGCTTTTTCATCTGATAAGTATCGAACGATGTTACTTATCAAACCACGGACTATAAGTCACGCTTTCCTATAAGTCGTGCCACTAATTTGATTTACAAGGTATCATTGGTCATTGTGCTACCAAAGAGGATTCGACAAAGAAGAAATGACGGGTTTATTTGTTATGGAATTGTAAATGTTACCATTTGGTCGGGATACAATTTAGAGTTACAACATTATCATTAAATACAATTCTTGATACTTGCTTTTATTCGTATGCGTGATTGATATCTCAGATTGGTCTTGAGGCCCATTGTTACACTGCGGTCAGTTCAAGTATTAACAAATATTTTTACAAATGATGTTGGAAAATACAAATAAAGTAGAGACGGTTATGTCTAAGATTGAATTTAATCCTGTTGAACATCCCCATCGTCGTTATAATCCTCTAACCGGGCAATGGGTTTTGGTCTCTCCCCATCGAGTGAAGCGGCCGTGGAGTGGGCAAGATGAGCAGTCACTAATAGACGATATCCCAAACTATGATGAGCAATGTTTCCTTTGTCCATCAAACGTGCGTATTTCCGGTGAGCAAAATCCTGCTTATCAAGCAACGTTTGTTTTCAATAATGATTTTTCGGCTTTAATACCAGATTCGCCTGATGTACCACAATCGCATCACCCGCTATTTAAAACGCAAGGAGTACGGGGATTAAGCCGCGTGATCTGTTTTTCTCCTGATCACAGTAAAACATTACCTGAATTGTCTGTTAAACTCATTCGTCAATTAATTGATACCTGGAATGAACAAATTGAAATACTGGGTAAAGAGTATCTCTGGGTGCAATTATTTGAGAATAAGGGAGAAACAATGGGGTGTTCTCAGCCTCACCCGCATGGGCAAATCTGGGCAAATAGTTTTTTGCCAAATGAAATTGAGCGTAAAGATAAACAGTTGCGAGCTTATTACCAGGAACATAATTCTAACTTACTGGTGGATTATGTTCAGGCTGAATTAGCTGATGGTAAGCGAGTCGTGGTTAATACGATGCATTGGTTGGCGGTTGTGCCTTATTGGGCAGCATGGCCTTATGAAACCATGTTGTTACCTAAAGTTCATGTTCGTCGTATGAATGAATTAACAGATGGACAACTCGGTGATTTAGCGGTTGCACTTAAAAAACTCACCAGTCGTTATGACAATTTATTTCAAAGTTCTTTTCCTTATTCTATGGGCTGGCATTTTGCCCCGTTTTTTGAACAAGATACAGATATTGAACATTGGCAATTACACGCACTTTTCTATCCGCCGTTATTGCGGTCTGCTACCGTGCGAAAATTCATGGTGGGTTATGAAATGTTTGCTGAAACGCAACGTGATTTAACCGCAGAGCAAGCAGCCAAAATTCTGCGTGCTTTGAGTGACATGCATTATAAAGAGCAAAAGTGATTATGCCCGGTGGCGATATTTCATTGAAAGTGTTGTGCATTTAACGCTATATTTGAGAATAACGTGATGAAAATTTTAATTAATTGCGCTAAAGGTATGTTTAATTCAGTATTCCATTGTACACCAACGCATATTATTCAAGCGCCAGGTCGGGTTAATTTGATTGGAGAGCACACTGATTATAATGATGGTTTCGTATTACCATGTGCCATTAATTACCACGTTGTGGTTGCCGCGGCGAAACGGCAGGATAATATTATTCGTGTTGTTTCAGTTGATTATGGTAATCAATTAGATGAGTTTGATATCAGTCAACCTATTATATTTCACGAAAGTAAAATGTGGGCTAATTACATTCGAGGAGTTGTGAAATATTTACTCCGTCGCGGATATACATTTAAAGGGGCAGATATTGTAGTGACTGGAAATATACCGCAGGGAGCGGGATTAAGCTCATCGGCTGCATTGGAAACGGTTATTGGTCAAACATTTAAAACCCTTTACCACTTAACCATTAGTCAAACAGAAATTGCGCTAAATGGGCAGCAAGCAGAAAATGAATTTGTAGGCTGCCATTGTGGCATTATGGATCAATTAATTTCAGCAGAAGGTAAAAATAATTATGCGTTATTAATTGATTGCCGGCATTTAACTATTCAGGCTGTATCTATGCCTAAAGATATAGCGGTTATTATAATTAATTCGAATAAAAAAAGAGAATTGGTTAGCAGTGAATACAATATTCGCCGGGCTCAATGTGAGCAAGCAGCGGCATTATTTGGTGTTAAGGCTTTGCGTGATGTGACAATAGATGAGTTTGAAAAGCGCATTTCTGAGCTTGATGGGATAGTCGCTAAACGTGCACGCCATGTAATCACAGAAAATGAGCGTACACTTTTGGCAGCAAAAGCGTTAATGGCAGGAGGTGATATGCCATTAATAGCAGAACTCATGACACAATCACATCAGTCAATGCGTGATGACTTTGAAATTACCGTACCTGAAATTGATATCTTGGTTGATATTGTGAAGCAAGTTATCGGTAAACAGGGTGGGGTAAGAATGACAGGAGGGGGATTTGGCGGTTGTGTGGTTGCTTTAGTGCCGAAAATACAGGTTGATGCTGTTAAGGCTGCGGTAGCACAACACTATTTTGCATCGACAGGTCTGAAAGAAACCATTTATGTGTGTCAGGCTACGGATGGCGCGAATCTGGTTGAAACCCTATAGGGAGAGCATAAAAAAGTCTGGGGCACTCTATTCAATCGGCGAGAGAATGAGCAACTAAACGCACTTATCGGGCATCTCATCATGAAAGCCTATGTCGTTAAAATAGTACTTCGGGGTGTTAGTCCTATGGTCTGGCGTCGCTTCAGGCTATCAGGCGAGACTTCTTTAGCGGCTTTTCACTAATATCATTCAAAGCGCTCAGGGATGGCATGATGATCACCTTCATCAATTCCATATTTTTGACATCCTCCCCCCACTTTCATACTTCGTGACTCAAGATGGGGATCCCCGTTAGTGGGCGACGACTGATCACTCTGCGTCTGGTTCCTGCTTCAACGGGCAGCCTGACAGCACCGTCCCTCCACAGGCAAGCACAGCATGCCCTGCCGCTAAAATGTTACGAGCGCCGTTTACATCTGCATTCGCGGTATATCCACACACCTGGCACACAAATTTACTCTGCGACAAGCGGTTCTCTTTTGCTGTATGACCGCAACATGCGCACCGCTGGCTGGTGTATGCCGGCGGGACTGCCAATACCTGACCGCCGCGCCAGAGCTGCTTATATTCTAGCTGACGGCGCATTTCATACCAGCCCTGCTCCAGTATCGCGCGATTTAAGCCTGTTTTAGCCCGAACGCTCCTTCCGGGCTGTTCTGCCGTGCCTTCGCTGACTTCGACATATTACTGACCTTCAAATTTTCAATCACGATCATCGCGTGGTTTTTGCTTATTTTCGTGGTGGTCTCATGAAGGTAGTCGCGGCGAATATTGGCAATATGCGCGTGCAGACGCTGAATTTTTCGCTTCTGTTTCTGCCAGTTGGCGCTGAACTTCACTTTGCGGCTTAATTGTCTCTAGCGCTTCGCCAGCTTGCGCTGGCGGGTTTTAAAACTGTTGACCGGTTCGTATATCGTACCGTCTGAGAGCGTCGCCAGTTTCGATATCTCGGCATCCAGACCAACTATTGTTGTTGATTCATGGTGGGGCTCAGAGGCTTCTATCTCGACTTGAAACGACACAGACCACTTACCCGCTGACTGGCTGATCGTGGCATTTTTGATTTTGCCGTTCATATCCTGCGATTGCCGGAATTTTATCCATCCGAGCCCGAAAGGAAGCCTGACTCGGCGATTTTCAAGGAGACAATATTTTTCAAAATTGACGAACCGGATTGAATCCCTGCCGTCATTTTTTCGTTTCCATACAGGCGCTTTCTCGGCCAGTGTTTTATCGAAGCAGCGCCTCCATGCCCCATGTAAATCTTTAAGTTTTTGTTGAAGGTTATCGGTGTAAGCTTCCTGTAAGAAGGCGTATTCCAGTGTTTTTTTCCACCCCGTGAGCATTCGGTTTAGTTCAAACGCTGAGGGAAGTTTTCCGCCGGGATCCAGAATGTGTTTTGTTACCTCAAGTCCGTGATCCCAGACAAAACGAACACACCCGCATAACTGCCGCAAACGCGACGACTGCTCTTCAGTTGGCTCTAGTACTACAGCCGTACTTACTTTTTTCAACAGAAAAGACACTCATAGAAAAGCTTAATTCATGCGGTTTCTCAGAGTTGTGAGCATCAAGGAAAATGCAAC
The DNA here is from genome assembly GCF_040256935.1 of Photorhabdus viridis. Lineage (NCBI taxonomy): Bacteria > Pseudomonadati > Pseudomonadota > Gammaproteobacteria > Enterobacterales > Morganellaceae > Photorhabdus > Photorhabdus viridis. The sequence goes on along the minus strand of NZ_JBEJZY010000024.1, from coordinate 64,710 downwards.
TTTCTGGTATCTACGGCTGTAGTATGTAGTACTAGTTCAACATCTTCATATTCAAATGTAAGGAGACATCAGCCAACTTTTTTCTTATTGACTATGAATTACCAGCTTTAAATGAATGGGTGATTTGTCTTTTTATCTAACAAAAGTTGTCCGCTAGTTTGGAGGATATTCTCCTGAGCAACAGCATGCTGGCATATGGTATTAACGTCTCGTAACCACCGGTCCATAGGTGTTTCATTTTTATAGATAGATGCCCCTCCAACTAAATCATAAATAGTTGAAACAATACGGCGAGCCGTTTGGAAAGCGTTTTGCCTTGCTAAGGCAGGTAGAGCCCTTTGCTCGATATTGAGCTTTCTAGCCTGTTCCAAAGTTTGCCATTGCTCAGTTAATGAGGAATAGACAGCACATCTAGCAGAAAAAAGCTCCATCTCACACTTTGCAACTGCGATCTGTATTCTTGGACTCTTCGACCATAAGGTCTGTGTTGTACGATCAAACTTTAAATCGGCTAAAGAACGGACATAATTAATAGCCGCCCGCGCTATACCTAATGGAATGCCAGACATGTTGCGCAATATTGCATCCGGTGTATCGTGCAGAGGGCCAGTTCGATGTGGTTCATAAAAGCTGAAACTATGTTCTTTTGGAACGAATAAGTCTTTTGCGGAATAATCTCTGCTACCGCTACCAACTAATCCTGTAGTGAACCAACCATCACCTAACTGATATTCATTTGGGCGGGCTATCATTACACGCCAAATGGGGGAGCCATCCTCATCTAAAACCTTTTCATCATTATTGTAGATATAACAGCCAGCAACAAGGAGGTCACAATGACTTAATCCACTGCCAAACCGCCAGTTACCATTAACCAGATATCCTCCATCTACTTCAGAAGCTATTCCTTGTGGATGAATCCAACCAGCAGTGATTGTATCCAACGTAAAAAGTTTCTTAGATGTAGATTCTTGTAAATATCCCGAATAGATGCCAGAGTCGCTGCCAATCATCGCACACCAAGCTACAGCTGTATCAGCGATTGCAATCTGCTCAATCACTTGGGTTTGCTGCATAGAATTAAATTCAAGTCCCCCCCAGCTTTTTGGCATATTCATTCTAAAAATGCCAATACTGCGGAGTTCCTCAATTATATCATTCGGCAACCTTCGCTCATTTTCGATTTCTTGAGCTCGGCTAGATAAAGTTTGTATAAAATTCTTAGTATCAGATAGTATTTTTTTAAACGTTATATCAGTCATTTATTCTACCTATAGATATCTATTATTGCTAATTAAATTATTTTCATCTAAATATGACTTGATGTCTTTGATGAAATCAATTTCACTATTATTTGGTGTAATTATTTTTGCCCAGTGTGAGTGATCTATATCTAAACGATAAGGTACAAATCCATGTTCATTAAATTTTTGATGCAAAAGGTCCAGTGCGAGGAATGCACTATTTTTCTCATTTGAATTTTTATCAAAACAAATAGAAACTACCAGATCAATGATACTTCCGCTTAGAGAATTAATTGTAGCTCCACATAGGATGCCAGTCTCACTATGTATTTCATCAATGATATCGTAAGCTTTACTCAAAGCCTGTGGGGTAAATGGAATTAGCGGCAAGAAGAAAATCCAGCCTTTGGATTTACTATCTATCGTATCATGGTTGCCATCTAACGTTTGAGATAATAATTCATCATTATACGAAGTGTCGCCCACGTGAGCTGCTTCAATCAATTTAGCAATTACATCTTTCTTAGATTCACCATCATCTGAAAAAACTATATCATTGAAAATTCCGCTGCGCTCACACTCTTTGATAATAAAAGTAGTTGTCAATTCGACATGCTCCTTAAGACCATCAATACACATATGTATGGTATAAGTATTATTTTTACCGCCATATGTTTTGTTGGCCGTTGTGTCATATATTTTCAATACACCACTATTGATTCTATTGGCGACCCATCTTTGTAACTCTGAAATTGCTTTTGTTAGATTCACTCGTTGGAAAGTGAAACGAAGTATTCGTGTAAATTCCGCTCTCTGGTGTAATTTAATTACCCCGGAGGTCACTATTCCAAAATTTGATTGAGTAAAGAATTGAACCAAGGAAGGTCCAACTCCATGTGGATATATTGGTGTTTTCTTCTCTGTTGGCCACCACCCAACACGGATGAGTTTGCCGCTAGGAAGTAATACCTCAAGTCCCATCAAGTCTTCAGTTCTCTGGTGGCGTATTCCTACACCTCGATCCATAGAATTGCCGAGGAAGCTTGAATGGGCTGAAGAAGCTGTAATGTTGATAAACCTGTTTGAACCTACAAGCTTTTTTGATAATTCCCCTTGTGTCACACCAGGTTCAATCACTGCCCATCCTCTTTCTAAATCAATTTTCTGGATACTATTTAATTTTTTTAGTTCTAATAAGTACGAACCATCAGCCATATCCTCTTTAGAACCAAGCCCCCAGTTATATCCTACGCTTACTGGGTGAAGTCTGACGTTTGGAAAGTCTTTTGCTAAAGAGACGATCTCTATAACGTTGTGAAGTGTTTTAGGCGTTATAACCCCATTAATTCGACGTTTTTGATATCCACTGACGTTGTCAGATAAAAACTCACAAAAATGAACACTATCCTTACCAATCTTGTTTGAAACTTGTTCTAAAAATTGATCATTCATTATTATTCCTTAATATTAATAGCGTTACGGATGATGTTAGGATTCAATTTTACATAGCTTAATTGGTCACTGAATGTACCATCATTGTTAATTAAACGCCCCCGACAAATACTTTCCAATTCATATCCGGCACCAATAGCAGCACGTTCTGAAGCAATATTGCCCTCTTTAATACCCAACTCTATACGGGCATAATCAGCAGATGAGAAAGCCCAATTACTGAATAAATTCAAGGCACGGATTGCATAGCCTTTTCCTCTGAATTTAGGGAAAATTCCATATCCTACATCTGCGACTTTGGGTGGGATAACGGGTCTAAGATTTATACGGCCAACTAGCTCATTAGACTCATTTTCGATTATTGAAATGCTCATTTTTTCATCCGTAAGCCATTTCAATTCAGCTAGTTTTGCTTCCTTATGGACTGAGTTAAAACTAGCCTCCGGGAATATAGACCAATGGCGAGTCGTTGGATCCTTTTGTTCATAATATAAGCCATAACTATCCTTAATTGATGTAACTCGTAGAGTCAGCATACCGTCTGACAACCCTGATTCAGGGAGTAGTTTTAACTTGTTTTTTTGTAAAGTATTTAGCACTTCCCTCGTTAGATACAATATTACAACATCAACAAAATCACCTTCCGAATTAAATGATTTAGTTAATCCACAATAAACAAAGCCGATACTCATAGCATCCGAAATTAAATAAATATCATCGGAATTTATTTGAGTTTGTATCACTTTATCTAGTTTGACAATTTTATGGAAAAAGAAATCCATTCGTTTATAAGGAGTATTTTCTAACTTTCTATCTACATAATTAAAAGAATGATGTAATAAAGAAAATATTTCACAATCAAAATTAAATGTGGCTATGTAAGCATCCGTATTAATTTGAAATCTGCTTTCATTTTTTTGAAAGCTATGCACCTTAATTTTCTCTAGATATTTTCCCCAATCAGCTAAGTTGTTGTATGATTCGACAAGCTCTTTTTCTATATTATTCTCACGCATGAGTCACCTTTTTCTTTAAAAAGTTCACAAAAACTATTTAACATTGTGAGCATATGGATGATATATTGAGGAAAGTTGAAATAATACTATCCATAAGTATAGGTTTTATATTTATTACACAGGGAAAACAAGTCTAATTTAACCTTATATCTTGATTATCATTTTTACAGGTCGTGTATTCAAGGTATTGACTCGCTTTAAACATAGTACTTGCGCTTAGTGAAAATACTAATGATTTTATCATGCATTTCGGCCGATTTTGAATAACCGAGTGTCTTACGATTCAGTCGTTTAATCCGGTTACGCAAAGTCAAATTTCCATATTCGATACGTTGTGTGAAACCTTATTCCTAATAAGGTGTTGGCTTATCGGCAAGAGGTTGTAAGCATTGAAATTGTCTGTATACCAGAAAAACACCTTGAATTTTGACACAATGTCTTCCTGATTCTTTTGACGAAGGTATGGGCGATGATATGCTTCAGGTAAGGCTCCTAAGCATACTACGACCAACGTTGCTGCTTCTTATTACCGATGAATGACCACATTTCATTGACTTCGCAGATAAGTTGAATTTCTAAATCATCCAGAGGTAATGTAGTCACACATCGTGGGGAAAGTTTTTTAAGGTTTGAACGACAGCATTAATGCCGATATGTAATGTCCGAGAGGTGTTGCGGATACCTGCATTATTCATTGCAAGATTAACAAATTGTTTTTTTATTCCTGCACGACAGGCACGATATCTATATTCGAGCTGGAAGGTGCGACAACAGGATAGACAACGGGAACGCTGATGACCACCTTTACCTATGCCGTGCTTTTTAACGTTCTTTATTTGATGACAAAACCGACATTTAGCTTCCACAATTGTTATCTAAGCTCTCTCGTAAAAAACAGGAATTATACACAAAGAACAACGCATTGAATATACAACCGTTGTTAACAAAGTATGCCCCCTCCCTGCTAATATTGGTAATCTACGTAGTATCTGATTGTTTGCTTCATATTTATTGTTCCAAACTTTTTTAAAATATTACCCACATGAAACTTGACAGTTACTTCCTTTATTGCAAGTACAATGCTTATTTCAGGGTAAGTTTTACCTTGGCTTGCCCAATATAATATCTGTTTTTCCCTTTTAGTTAATCTGACGTTATTATTAATAACCTTATCGCATCCATCATCAAACAAAAGTATTTCATGATGGATACTTGCTAGTTTTGCCTGTATGGTATTTTTGTTATTTTCGATTAAATATTCAAATTCACTATTAGACTCAATATTACATACAGTTAGGGCAGCGAAATTATTTTTATGGTCATGCAAAGGGAAGGTATATCCAAAAAGGGAGTTGGGCACTAGGCAAGAATTTAACTCCAGATATCTTAAGTTATCAAATTTATTTGGATTTTTATCTTGCCAGCTAAACGGTATTATGTTGTTTCTAGCTGCCATTAATATAGGGTCAATCCTATGTAATGACAATTTTTTATATTTATTTAGCCAGTGCATAGGGAAGTTGGATATTATTAGTGGTTCATTTTGATTATATTTTTACTTTATTACATATGAATAACTCTGTACACCAAATGATTCAACAATACATTTAATATTCTGAGAAAACTCTTCAGTGATTTTTTTACTATTTTTATTCATAAAAAATATCCATCGAGAAAAAATGAGATTATAGATTCTTTAATTTTCAATCATCATCTTACAATTTTATTTAATTTAATTAAATTTTTTCATGGCAATTGTAGTATTAACAGATGAATAACACAATAATACATCTATATTAATGGGAAATAGTAAAATTAAGTAAATAGTATCCGCCATTCATTCGTAAAGTCATTTATACGACCAATGCGATTGAACCCGTTCACCTTTAATTCAGGAAATTAACGAAGACCAAAGGTGCGTTACCGAATGAAAATGATCTGGTAAAACTATTCTATCTGAGACTAGAAAATACCTAGAAAAAATAGACGACACGATTATAAAGTTGGAGTGTAAATTTGTCACAGCTAGCTATTTATTTTGAAGGCAAGCTTGATAACGTAATAACCTTGTAACGGAAATTTTAAACTGATACAGCATTCTGAACAGCCTCTAAAATGTCCTTGTGTTTACATAGATAGTTTGTAATTATCTTTCCAATATATGAAAAATTAATTTTGAACAGCGTGTTACTTGATGTAGGAAATAAGATGTAGATTGTTTGCTTTCCTTTGACACAAAAAGCCACTACGAAAAATATAAACCATGCAGGAATCGCTATGCAAAATAAAAGTTCTATGTTATTACTAACTTTGTCTGTTGCAGTTTTTGGTGTTATTACTACCGAGGTAGCTGTAATTGGATTATTACCACAGTTAGAGTCGCAACTTCATGTGACCCCTACTCAGGTTGGCTTTCTTGTAAGCATATATGCTATTATTGTAGCCGTGACGGGGCCATTTATTACATTAATGCTATCTGGGTGCAATAAAAAATATATTCTTCTCACTATTCTCCTCATATTTATCATTTCTAACCTTATATATGCAACAACAAACGTCTTTAACCTGATGCTCTTTTTCAGGGTACTTCCGGCATTGGTACATGCTGTTTTCTTTGCTGTCGCACTTGTGGTTGCAGCCAATTCAGTACCTAAAGAAAAAAGTACTGGGGCGGTAGCAAAAGTTTTTGCAGGTGTTGCTGTGGGAATGGTATTAGGTGTACCAATGAGCTCACTCATCGCAGAGCATTTATCACTAAGTGCTGCATTTTACTTTGGAGCAATGTCCTGCGCGTTGGCTTTCATTGGTATTCTGTTTTTTGTTCCCTCAATACCCGCTACAAAAAAAGTTATTTTTTCTAGTCAGTTGAAAGTGTTGCGGAAGGGAAAGCTATGGCTGACGATCTCTACAGTGACATTGATTTTCTCAGCGATGTTTTCAAACTTCAGCTATATGGCAGATTACCTTTCTAAAATTACGCACCTTGATAATAATTTTATTAGTGCAATTTTATTTTTATTTGGTGTATGTGGGTTCGTAGGGAATTTTATCTTTAGCAGTTTCTTACAAAAAAATGTTGTAAAAACAACCTATGTATATCCTATATTATTAATCCTTCTCTATATCTTTATCTGGTATCTGGGATTCTCTCCAGTAGCCATGTTTGTATTGACCATTTTCTGGGGCGCATTACATTCTGCCGGGCTTGTTATCAGTCAGACATGGCTTATGCGAGAAGCCAATGAAGCGCCAGAGTTTGCCAATAGCCTATATATTTCTTTTTCTAACCTAGGCATAACGATTGGTGCTATGGTGGGAGGGTGGTTTGTGTCACAACTGGGGGTACATACGGTTGTTCTGAGCAGTATTGTCTTTACATTCATGGCATTTTTAAGCATTTATATTAAAAATAAGGTCGATAATAGCGATGAAGAAATTACCGAAGGACAGGTATGATTTAAGGACCAGCTTACTGACAAAGTTCTAGTTTTTTATTTGTCACTTTGTTTTAATCAAGCTTCGTTCACCAAACGAAGCTTGCTGCTATGTGAGAACACCACTTCCCCTAAACTTTTCCGCCAGAAAAGAGCTTTTCTTGACGAACTTGTCCCCAATAATCATGGATCCATAAGGTTTATACTGCTGTAAGAGCCTAATTAACCCTACATATTCATACCAGTAAAGCTCTGTCACAATTCTTCAGAAATAGGGAGGAGTGATGACTCAAACTCATAAGTAACAATTCTAGACTGACATCGAGAGCATAAAATCTATGGTCACCCTCGTTTTTGCAATACTCATTTTGATGAATTTTTGGCTTGCGTAAATCTATCCGGCGTCAATATAGGTAAAAATGCCCGCGCCCCAATGAGTTCCGCACCTGATGCGCCTAAAAAAGTGTTCGGCTTCAACGAGCCATTTTTATGCTTAGGTTCGTTATCAGGCCGTTCATATCACCAATAATCAGTCTTCGCAAAACCAGATGGGTAAACTGTTTAAGCGTTTAACTTAACGATGCGGTGTTGTTCATGATGATGGCCCCTTCAATAAAAAATCTCACACTGTCAACTTACTCCTATTGAGTGAGGGTGACCATAGATTTTATGCTCTCCTATAGGTAAATGAAATGGCAGGTGTTTTAAGATGGCAATACGCTCTACTGGATTGAAAACGGGAATGGAAGAACCTTCCCGCTTTCAACCTGCGGTTTATGACTGTTTTATCTCGCCGATAGGCAGAATAGTGCGGCCATACTGTTCATTCAGTACTTCCGCCATTGCCAGATAAAATGCGGTGGCGCCACAAATTATTCCTTCATAACCGGCAATCGTCAGAAGCGTTGTATTTCCGGTAAAGTTGCCAATGGCTAACAACGCGAATAACAGTGTCAGGCCACCAAAGATAAACTGGAGTACGCGGTTAGTTTTGAAGGTGCCAAAGAACATAAATAGCGTAAAAATGCCCCACAAACCAAGGTATACCGCCAAATACTGACTGCTGGTGGCTTCTGCCAGTCCCATTTTGGGCAGAAACAATAACCCGACCAGACTGAGCCAAAATAGCCCATAAGAGGTGAAAGCCGTTGCGGCAAAAGTATTGCCTTTCTTATATTCAAAAAGCCCCGCCAGTATTTGGGCCAGACCGCCATAAAAAATGCCCATGCTCAGGATAACTGATGCCTGTGGAAAGAAACCTGCGTTGTGCAGGTTAAGCAGAATGGTTGTCATGCCGAAACCCATCAAACCTAAAGGGCCAGGATTTGCCAACTGATTAGTGCTCATAAGTCCTCTGAAAAAAATCGTGTAGAAAGTAATAAATAGCGAAGGGGGCGAATCATAATGATCTGTCAGCAAGGAAACAATAACATGTGAAATAATAAAAAGGTTTTTTTTTCACTTCCCCCCTTGATGATGGTTTTAACGGCCCCATCTTATAATCAACCGCAGTTGCTAATCGCTGTCCTATACAGCTGATGTATATAAGCAAAGGTGAGGAATCGCATAGAGGCAATAAAAATAGGTGCCGTTGAAAAGCAGATAACCATCCTCATATTGATTAGCAACTTGACTGATTACGAATTTCTTGTGGAGGCGTTTAGATGGGTAAAATTATTGGTATCGACTTGGGAACTACCAACTCTTGTGTAGCTATTATGGATGGCACGACAGCTCGTGTACTGGAAAACAGCGAAGGTGATCGTACAACTCCTTCCATTATTGCATATACCCAGGATGGTGAAACTCTGGTTGGTCAACCGGCTAAACGTCAGGCTGTTACTAACCCGCAAAATACGCTGTTTGCTATTAAGCGTCTGATTGGTCGTCGTTTCCAGGACGAAGAAGCACAACGTGATGTGGCTATCATGCCATACAAAATCATTGCGGCAGATAACGGTGACGCATGGCTGGAAGTGAAAGACCAGAAAATGGCTCCTCCTCAGGTTTCTGCTGAAGTTCTGAAGAAAATGAAGAAAACAGCTGAAGACTACCTGGGTGAGCCGGTAACTGAAGCAGTCATCACTGTACCTGCCTATTTCAACGATGCTCAACGTCAGGCAACAAAAGACGCAGGCCGTATCGCAGGTTTGGAAGTAAAACGTATTATCAACGAACCAACTGCGGCTGCACTGGCTTACGGCCTGGACAGAGAAGTGGGTAACCGTACTATCGCGGTTTATGACCTTGGTGGTGGTACTTTCGATATTTCTATTATCGAAATTGATGAAGTTGATGGCGAAAAAACCTATGAAGTTCTTGCAACCAACGGTGATACTCACTTGGGTGGCGAAGACTTCGACAGCCGTATGATCAACTATCTGGTTGACGAATTTAAGAAAGATCAGGGTATTGATCTGCGTAATGATCCGCTGGCAATGCAACGTCTGAAAGAAGCGGCGGAAAAAGCAAAAATTGAGCTTTCTTCTGCGCAGCAGACCGATGTTAACCTGCCGTACATCACTGCGGATGCAACGGGTCCTAAGCACATGAACATCAAAGTGACCCGTGCGAAACTGGAATCACTGGTAGAAGACTTGGTTAAACGTTCTATGGAGCCTGTACGGGTTGCATTGCAAGATGCTGGTCTGTCTGTTTCTGATGTGCAAGATGTGATTCTGGTGGGTGGTCAGACCCGTATGCCAATGGTGCAGAAAGTGGTTGCTGACTTCTTCGGTAAAGAACCACGTAAAGACGTGAACCCTGACGAAGCGGTAGCGATGGGTGCTGCGGTACAGGGCGGTGTTCTGGCTGGTGATGTGAAAGACGTATTGCTTCTGGACGTAACGCCTCTGTCTCTGGGTATCGAAACGATGGGCGGCGTGATGACTTCCCTCATTACGAAAAACACCACTATTCCAACTAAACACAGCCAGGTGTTCTCTACGGCAGAAGATAACCAGTCTGCGGTAACTATCCATGTGTTGCAGGGTGAGCGTAAACGTTCCGGTGATAACAAATCTCTGGGTCAGTTCAATCTGGATGGTATTCAGCCGGCACCTCGTGGTATGCCTCAGATCGAAGTCACTTTTGACATTGATGCCGATGGTATTCTGCACGTATCGGCTAAAGATAAAAACAGCGGCCGCGAACAGCAAATCACCATCAAGGCTTCTTCTGGTCTGAACGAGGAAGAGATCCAACAGATGGTTCGTGATGCAGAAGCTAATGCTGAATCTGATCGTAAGTTTGAAGAGTTGGTACAGACGCGTAACCAGGCAGATCAACTTGTTCACGGTACTCGTAAACAAGTAGAGGAAGCGGGCGACAAACTGCCGGCAGAAGATAAAACAGCGATTGAAAGCGCGGTAACTGCATTGGAAACTGCGGCTAAAGGCGAAGACAAAGCGGATATCGAAGCGAAAATTCAGGCTTTGGTTCAGGCTTCCGCTAAATTGCTGGAAATTGCTCAACAGCAGGCTCAGGCTGGCGCAACAGACGCGGGTGACAGCGCGAAAAAAGATGACAACGTTGTAGACGCTGAATTCGAAGAAGTTAAAGACAAAAAATAATTGCCCTTAGCGGGCGCGGTGACAGTGATGACAACTGTTGCTGATTAACCGGCACGGGCGTTGAGGGAACTCTGCGCCCGTGCGCGCATGTTAAGGGTAAAATAAGAGATGGCAAAGAGAGATTGTTACGAAGTTTTGGGGGTTTCCAAAACAGCGGACGAAAAAGAGATTAAAAAAGCCTATAAGCGGCTGGCAATGAAATATCATCCTGATCGTAATCAAGGTGATAAAGATGCAGAAGGCAAATTCAAAGAAGTTAAAGAAGCCTATGAAATTCTGACTGATGACCAGAAACGGGCTGCTTATGACCAATATGGCCATGCTGCTTTTGAGCAAGGTGGTATGGGCGGTGGCGGCGGTGCTGATTTCAGTGATATCTTTGGTGACGTTTTCGGTGATATCTTCGGTGGTGGTCGTCGTCAGCAGCGTCCAAGCCGTGGCGCTGATTTACGTTACAGTATGGAACTGACACTGGAAGAAGCGGTTCGTGGTGTGACCAAAGAGATCCGCATCCCGACACTGGAAACCTGTGATACCTGTCATGGCAGCGGTGCTAAAGCAGGTACCAGCCCTGTCACCTGTTCAACCTGTCAAGGGGCTGGTCAGGTTCATATGCGTCAAGGTTTCTTCACCGTTCAGCAACCTTGTCCACATTGTCATGGTCGCGGTCAGATCATTAAAGATTCTTGTAACAAGTGTCATGGACATGGTCGTGTCGAAAAATATAAAACACTGTCTGTTAAGATCCCGGCTGGTGTGGACACCGGTGACCGCATTCGCCTGAGTGGTGAAGGTGAAGCAGGTGGTAAGGGCGCGCCGGCAGGTGATTTGTATGTTCAGGTACAGGTGAAAAAGCACCATATTTTCGAGCGTGAAGAAAATAATCTCTATTGTGAAGTGCCGGTTAACTTTGCAATGGCGGCATTGGGTGGCGAAATCGAAGTCCCAACCCTTGATGGCCGTGTGAAACTGAAAATACCTGCTGAAACCCAGACAGGTAAAATGTTCCGCATGAAAGGCAAAGGTGTTAAATCTGTCCGTGGCGGCGCTCAGGGTGATTTACTGTGCCGGGTGGTAGTAGAAACTCCGGTTAAATTGGACGAAAGACAGAAAGAATTACTGCGTGAATTGGGAGAGTCTTTAGGTGGTACTGGTGGCGAAACCAACAGCCCACGTTCTAAAAGTTTCTTCGATGGCGTAAAGAAATTTTTTGATGATTTGACCAAGTAACCGCGCCTATCTTCATAATCGAGCTGTATTTATAAACAAAGCTCAGATTACTGATAAAGTCCTCGTTTTCACGCGAGGACTTTTTGTTTTGGCTGAGAATTATAAGCTAAAGGTAATTTGTGTGAGTAAATTATAAGCATCGTCCTCTTTCGGTGTTACTGAGGGATGATGAGTATAAGATAAGCTGTTGGTCCAATAGATCCCGTTGTAAACACGGTACGAATATGACGCGGAAGCGGTTGTACTATAACTTTCAGCAAATTGACCATTGCGGGCGAAGTAATCTTTTGCGTCATCACTAAACTTATTATATGACAAACCAAAAGTAAGCATATCGGTCGGACGTGAATCGAATGGACCAATGCTGAACAACGATAACGAAATATCAGTATTAAACAGGTTACGATCCTTTGGCGCATAGTTAGCTTTACCATCAATATACCAGCCACGGAAAGGCATTGACGCATCCGGTTTGGTTATCTGGCGGGTAACCGCGATATAATGAGAGTAGGTATGATCTTCATATTCTGAGTTGTTATAGTTAAAATAAGGTGTTTTATTAAACACCGAGCCGCCTCGAATCCAGATCATGTTTTCCATTTCATTGGCATTAACACGATAGCCTAATTCATTGATGACTAACGTACCCGCATTGGGAAGTTTCCAGCGCAAACCATAAGTATTGTATTTTGAGTCCGCTCTTAAACCTTCGGAGCTTTGACTTCTGGCAACGCCAATATGGTCATACCAACGTTTATTTTCCGATAAAAACCGAATATCTATCGATGGGCTCGGTTTTGTACTAGGCAGACCCGCCTGAGACAACATCACACTGGTTGGCCCCAGGGCAGATGACGCTGTACTGCTACCGAAAAACAATCCATAGAAATGAGAGAGCAGTGTTGTGTAGCCGTAATTCAATATCACCCGATCATTAAATAAAGGTTGGTTAATAGAAAAAGCGGAGATAAAAGGATGCCCATCTTGACCATTATTTTTAAAGTTATTGTAGGCATAGTTTAGACCTACACGTAATTGTGCCTTATCAGTGAAACCAATCCGCGATAAATCATAGGTCAGTTCTGTAATAAACATATTACCGGTGGTTAAGCGTTGGCCTACATAGTTAGGATTAGACGTATTTTTCCAGTTTCTTGAAACATCATAGGTTAGATTTGTTAACATTAGGATATTTGCATAAAAACCATGATCTGCCATCTCTTTTCTGAGACCACCCCATTCAGGAAATACGGTATCGCAGGCGGATGAAACCGAAGGTGTTTCCGGACCTCTTGGTAAAAGGGCATCATATGAACTACAGTCACTTTTTGTCGCTGCAACTGTATTGCTATGAAGAAGAATAAGCGACAGCGTTAATAAAAGAAATTTATTGGCTATTTTCATTTTTTACCTCCGGGGCTTTGAGAATATTGCCGTGACTGCTTATAACATCTTTATACCAGCTAAAACTTTTTTTACGCCGCCGCTCCAGTGTGCCATTGCCTTGGTCGTCACGATCGACATAAATAAACCCGTATCGTTTTGACATTTCTGCTGTAGAGGCGCTGACCAAATCTATTGGCCCCCATGAGGTATATCCTAATAACTGAACACCATCTTCAATGGCTTCCCGTACCTGGAATAAATGATCGTTGAGATATTGAATACGATAATCATCAATAATAGTGCCATCGTCTTGAATAATATCTCTGGCACCCAAACCGTTTTCTACAATAAATAGTGGCTTCTGGTAACGGTCATATAGCATATTAAGCAGATAGCGAAGGCCCTGAGGATCTATTTGCCATCCCCATTCTGAGCTGGATAAATAAGGATTTTTCACCGGATTAATCAGATTTCCTGCATTTTTGGTTATTTCCGGATCTGTCGTTGCACAACAGCTCATGTAATAACTGAAAGAAAGGAAATCGACGGTTTCTTTGAGTATTTGTGTATCTTCATCTGTTATATCAAGCGTAATATTCTGCTCTTTAAACAGGCGTGTCATATAGGATGGATAATACCCACGAGCCTGTACATCAAAAAAGAACAACCATTCTCTATTCTTTTTCAATGATTCTAATATATCATCAGGATGACAAGTTAACGGGTAGTGAGATATTGCCGCTACCATATTACCAATTTTTGCATCGGGAATAATTTCATGGCAGGCTTTAACCGCTTTGGCACTGGCAACGAGTTGATGGTGTAGCGCCTGATAAATATCCTGAATCTTGCTGTTTTCCGATAAGCCTGCGCCAGTAAGGCAAGAAAATAAGGACATGTTAATTTCATTGAATGTCAGCCAATATTTTACTTTATGTTTGTAACGCTCGAAGACAGTTCTGGCATAACGGTCAAAAAATTCAATTATCTTACGATTTCCCCAACCGCCGTATTTTTTTACTAAACCATAAGGCATTTCAAAATGAGAAAGCGTAATTAATGGCTGAATATGATATTTTCTCATTTCGTCAAAAAGGCGATCGTAAAAGGCCAGGCCATTTTCGTTCGGTGTTTCCTCATCTCCTTCGGGAAATATACGTGTCCAGGCGATAGAAGTTCTCAGGCATTTAAATCCCATTTCAGCAAACAGCGCAATATCGTCAGGATAACGATGGTAAAAATCAATACCAATATCCTTGATATGGAAATCACCCAAATTGCGTTCTATACTGGGGCAAATAACGCCGTGGGGTTGCATATCTGAGGTTGATAACCCTTTTCCACCTGTTTGATAAGCGCCTTCGGCCTGATTTGCAGCTAATGCGCCTCCCCAAAGGAAGTCTACTGGGAATTGTTTTTTCATGGTTTTCCTCTCTTTTATTACCTGTTAAATTTGGAAGATATCGTCTTAATACGACACGTTTTATCTGCGTTTAAATTAATTTGTTGTGCGGGATATGCTTTAGCTTCTGACGGTACACCGAATAAATAAGTTGCAACACAGGAGAAAATGAATGAACCCAGTGAACCTAAAATTACACTCCAGAAAGCATTGTCTATTCCAGCTGGGGAAATAAATGAGGTAAACGCAAAGACACCCATACCGCCGAAGTTATGTGCTGTCCCAGAATAGAAGCCGACAACAGCACCACCAAGCGCACCACCAATACAACCAATAATAAATGGACGTTTCAGTGGCAGTGTCACACCATAAATAGACGGCTCAGTAATGCCAAACAGACTGGATATCAGTGCAGTTCCTGATAACGTTTTCATATTTTTATCGCGTGTACGTAAAAATACGCCCAGTGTTGCACCTGCCTGACCAAATATTGCCGGCTGGAGCAGTGGGGAGAGCATATCTTTTCCCTGTGTCATCATATTATTGATTATTATTGGGATGAGTCCCCAGTGCAGACCGAAAATGACACAAACTTGCCATATTGCTCCCATCAGGATCCCTGCAATGACTGGGTTTAATTGATAGAAAAAGAGATATCCTGCCGCCAGACCATTACTGAGTTCTGTTGCTACAGGGCCAATGACCAGAAAAGTCAAAGGAACGGTAATCAACAGGCACAGGAAAGGCGTAATAAATACTTTGAAAGAGGAATGAAACCAATTATTGAGTTTCTTCTCCAGAAAGCAGCTAAACCATGCTGATAAAATGATAGGGACAACTGTCGAGCTGTAATTAATGAAAGTAATGGGAATACCCAAGAAATTTAAGTGAATGTCTGGCGTTGCTTGCGAAAGTTTAAATGCTTCGGTCATGGTTGGATAAGTCAATACCGCCCCAATAACCATAGTAATAAAAGGGTTTCCGCCAAACCGCTTACCGGCGGTATACCCTAATAAAATAGGCATAAAATAAAGCATTGCATCGCCGGTAGCGAATAAAATTTTATAGGTACCACTGTCTATACTCATCCAATTAAACACGTTGGATAAAGCGATTATTCCTTTAATCAATCCGGCTGCAACCAGCACACCTAATAGTGGTGTAAAAATACTGGAAATAATATCAATTGCTCCATCGAAAATACGTTTTAAACCTTTTGCATGCTCTTTTTTTACCCCTTGCTGTGAGGTTACACTTTGTTTATTCTCGTTTTTTTCCTCATTATCCTGTAAGTATTTATTATTAATATCATCGTAGACATCGCTTACATGGCTACCAATAACCACTTGATATTGCCCACCACTCTCTACTACGGTGATAATTCCTGCCGTTTGCTTGAGTAATTCGCTATTAGCTAAACTTCTATCTTTAAGTTTAAATCGTAAACGTGTAGCACAATGGACAAGGCTGGATATATTCTCTTTCCCTCCGATTGTGCTAACTATCTGATCAGCCAGACTTTCGTACCTCATTAGACTTCCCCTTCTTTGAATTAAGTTGAAAACAGCGAAAAGCCGAATTTAAGTCAAAAAAAAACCTAACCCACCATCTAATAGCCCTGGAATAGGGGCATTGCAGATAATGGATTAGGTTTTGCCCGACATCAGTCGCAACTAAGTCGGTAACAAGCCTAGATCAATATTTAGAAATTAGTTATTCCTTATGATACTTGCAAGTCATTAAGCGTAATTTTGGCAAAAATGTGATACTTATCATAAATGTTTCAGGTAAACTGCGCCTGTTGTTGTGTTATTGACTTTATAAAAATTATACCTTAGCCTGAAAGATGGAATATCTATATGAATTAGTGAACAAGAGTGTCAATGACTAGGACTAACTAGATCAGGCACAACCAGGTTACAGATATATTTTACCTATTCTATAGGTTAGGGCTGATAATAGTTTATCCTTAAGGTATACCTTTTGTTAACGATAATAAAACTCATAAATAATAATGTCGTTCTTGCTATTGATGAGAATAATAATGAAATGATTCTCATGGATAAGGGCATAGGATTTAATCGGAAGAAAGGGGACAGGCTGCATATTCAAGATGTTGCAAAGGTTTTTACTGTCGAAAAACACTGTAAAATAAATCAGATCCTTTCTACTATCCCTGTTTCAGTTATAGAGCTAACTGAGAAAATTATCACATTAGGTAAAGATTTTCTTGCCAAGCCTCTTAACGATTCATTACTCATTACTTTGTCAGAACATTTAAACTTCGCATTTGAGCGTGTGCGCAAAGGGTATCAGATTGGTAATGTCTTGCAGTGGGAGATTCCCCATCTTTATCCGTTAGAATATGAAATCGGTAAACAGGCGATTTTTCATATTAATAACCAGATTGAAACGCCATTGCCGCCGATAGAAGCCTCATTAATTGCCTTGCATTTCGTTAATGCTCAATATGAAGGGCAAACGATGGGTGATACATTAAAATTAACGAATCTAATTAATAAAACCGTTAAGCTCATTCACTACTATTTTCATGTTAACCTTGATTCAACGTCAGTAAATTATTCTCGTTTTATTACTCATCTGCGCTATTTCTTAATCAGACAAAATAAAAATGAGCACTCGTCTGCTATTGAAATGGATTTTTCATTGCAAGAATTGATAGAGGAAAAGTATTTCAAAAGTTACAACTGTGCAGTGAAATTAATAAAGTATCTACGAGAAAAATATCAGTGGAAAGTTCCCGATGATGAACTGATTTATTTGGTGATTCATATAGAAAGGGTGGTCAATGATAGTTATAAGGCCAGAGATTTATAGCAAGTGTATCGTTAAACAAGTTTGTAGACAGGTATTAATTTAAATAATATAAGATAAATAGATTTATGTGGTTTTGATTTTTTTGACAATAGATTAGATGTGGGTGGTATAAATGTATTATAAAGAATTCGCGAAAGATATTATTATATTTCTTGGGGGAGCGGAAAATATAAATAAAAGTTGGCATTGTGTTACCCGATTACGTTTTAATGTTATAGATGATAGTAAAATAGATATTGCCTCGATAAAGAAAATGCAGGGAGTTATGGGGGCGCGTTTCCATAGTGGACAGTTGCAAATAATTATTGGTAATAGAGTTATTGAAATATTTAGTGAAATAATTAAGCAACTAAAAGAAAGTGAAGGCGGCTATGAAGACCAGAATAAAAGCCGGATAAGTCATGTTTTTGATATAATTTCAGGTATATTTGTTCCCATATTGCCGGTAATAGTCGGCGCTGGATTACTGAAAGGCGGGTTGATTTTTTTCTATATGATGAGCTGGGTTTCAGCGGAGAGTAATGAGTATAAATTATTATATATTCTTTCTGATGCACCTCTGTATTTTTTGCCTGTTCTTCTTGCCTTTTCGGCGGCCAGAAAATTTAAAACTAACGAATTTATTGCAGCAACATTAGCATGTATTTTAATTTATCCAACATTATCTGAGCTTATAAGCGCCTCTGGCGGTGGATATCTCGATGTGTTTGGTATCTCTGTTCCAGCTATTCATTATAGCTATACTGTCATTCCAATTATCTTAGGTGTTTGGTTGCTTAGTTATATCCATAGATGGGTAGACAAATTTATTCCAACGGTATTAAAAATAATATTTACGCCATTGTTAGTCTTATTAATTTCCGTGCCAACTTTATTAATTATTGTCGCGCCGTTAGGAAATGAAATTGGCCTGTATCTTGAGGAGGCGCTTTTAGAATTATTTTCTGTAGTTGGACCATTTGCCGGATTATTACTGGGAGGGCTGATACCTATTTTGGTCATTACTGGAATGCATTATGCTTTTTTACCGAGTGTTTTTGCTAACTTTAAATCTCTCGGATATGATTTTATGTTGTTACCAATCAGCTTCGTCAGTAATATTGCACAAGCCGGCGCTACATTGGCGGTTGCAATTAAAATTAAAGATAAGCAAATGAAATCATTAGCTTATTCAGCCTCATTTTCTGCTTTTTTGGGGATCACTGAGCCTGCAATGTATGGTATTACTCTTAAATTTAGAAAATCTTTTTATGCTTCGTTAATTGGTGGAGCAATTGGTGGGGCTATTGTGGGTATTTTTTCTATAAAAATATTTGCTTTTAGTATTCCAGGATTGGTATCACTCCCTTTTTATATGCAAAAAGATAGCAATAATTTTCTTTTTATTTTGTTTGGGATTTGCAGTAGTTTCTTGGTTGCGTTTATACTCACGTTATTAATGAAATTAGAATCTAATCCTGATTCTATGGTATTAAAAAAACCATATTCTTCTAAAACTAAAAAACTCACATTACTTTCTCCTATGACGGGTGAAATTAAACCTCTTTCAAGCGTACCTGACGACACTTTTTCTGAAAAAATTATTGGTGATGGTGTTGCTATTATTCCTACCGAAGGTGTGGTGAAAGCGCCTTTTAATGGTAAAGTTTCAATGATTACTCCAACTGGACATGCTATTGGTTTGATTTCCGAACAAGGGGTTGAATTATTAATTCATATTGGTATTGAAACTGTAGATTTACAAGGAAAGGGATTTAATTTGCAAGTTATAGAAGGCCAGACTGTAGTTGTCGGTGAAATATTAGTTAATTTTGATATCTCTTTTCTTCAAGAAAATCAGATTAAATTAATATCGCCAATTATTATCACTAATAACGAAGAGTATTTTGAAATAATTCCTGCTGAGAAAAAATCGGTTATAGCAGTTAAAGATTACTTGCTAATTATTAATGATTTTTAGTTTTTGGTGATTTGTATATATTAATAATTTTCTTAATATGTTTTACATAATATGAGTTCATGTCGAATACAAATAATTTGCGATGAAAAATCAAACAATTTATATTAACAACTAGCCTTAAAGTGGCTAGTTTTTATTATGTAATATATAAGGTAGTGGAATGGTCGCAGCTTGGCATCCCTAAATTGACTAAAATGCGGAAAATTGGGGCTAATGTAAGGTAATCGAGCCGTCATTCAACGACCCTCCTCTGGTTGATAATCTACTTTTATTGAGATGTAGATCATCAATAGATCGGTTATAGCGAATTATTCTGGCTATAAAATCGATTTTTTTCGAAATTACAGTTGGAGTACTATTTATAACCCGATCAATTTCAGAGGTTAATCATCGTGACTGCAATTATTCGTCAATTCCTGAAATTAGAAGCGGCTGGCGGGCTTCTTCTTATCATTGCGGCCATTATTGCGCTGATAATGGCGAATTCGCCATTACAGGGTATTTATCAGCAATTTCTTAACATTCCGATAGCAGTACAATTTTCTGCACTGGAGATAAATAAGCCTTTATTATTGTGGATTAATGACGGCTTGATGGCTGTCTTCTTTTTGATTGTTGGCTTGGAAGTTAAGCGTGAGCTGCTGGAAGGTTCTTTAGCTGGACGTGATAAAGCGGTATTTCCAGTGATAGCGGCTATTGGTGGTATGGTCGCACCGGCATTGATCTATTTGCTATTTAATGGCAATGATGAATTTACCCGTCAGGGATGGGCTATTCCTGCGGCAACAGATATCGCATTTGCCTTGGGTGTGATGGCGCTATTGGCTAAACGGGTACCAACAGAACTTAAGGTTTTTCTGCTGGCATTAGCGATTATTGATGATCTGGGCGTTATTGTGATCATCGCTCTGTTTTATACCAAAACAGTTTCCCTTGTTGCGCTTGGATTATCGGCAGCAATGATTGCTGCGTTGACTTGGATGAATTGGCGTAGTGTCGAAAAAACATCGGCTTATGTGGCTATTGGCGCAATTCTTTGGGTCTGTATTCTGAAATCGGGCGTTCATGCAACGTTGGCCGGCGTCATCGTTGGTTTCCTTATTCCTTTGCGTTGCCGGAGTGGTCACTCTCCCTCTGAATCACTTGAACATGGATTACATCCTTGGGTGGCGTATCTTATTTTGCCGTTATTTGCATTTGCCAATGCAGGTGTGATCCTGAGTGGAGTTACATTGAATGGTTTGACTGATATGTTAACGTTGGGCATTGCGGCGGCTCTGTTTCTTGGTAAGCCATTGGGAGTTTTCCTGTTCAGCTATATTTCCATCAAGATAGGATTTGCTAAATTGCCACAACAGATTAGTCTTAAACAGATATTTGCTGTTTCGGTTCTTTGTGGGATTGGCTTTACCATGTCCATCTTTATTTCAGGATTGGCTTTTGAAGGGGCAGGTGAATTTTTCAGTACCTATTCCCGCCTGGGAATTCTGATTGGTTCAACAACTGCCGCGTTAATTGGTTATGGCTTGTTACGAATGGTCTTACCAAAGAAAAAGTGATGGCAGAGCCGTGATAAATTAATTAATTTAGCCTGATAGTTTCAGAAAGAATTTCCGAACTGACTCTCATTTTTGTACTCGCAGTACAACAAAAAATTGTATCGCGGATATTTTATGTAGCGAAAAAACAGGAAATCGCCGTATAACGGTAAATTAGGAATGTATGGCTGGCGTTGGCTATCAGACGAAAGCGATACACAAGGAAAAACATATGCGGGTGTCACATCTGAATTTTAATCATCTCTATTATTTCTGGCATGTTTGCAAGGAAGGGTCTGTGGTTGGGGCGGCAGAAGCGCTTTATCTGACGCCGCAGACGATTACAGGGCAAATAAAAGCACTGGAGGAACGTTTAGGCGGAAAGCTGTTCAAACGCAAAGGACGGGGTCTGGTGCCATCAGAACTGGGACAGCTTATCTTCCGCTATGCGGATAGGATGTTTATGCTGAGTCAGGAGATGCTGGATATTGTTAACTACAGCCGTGAATCCAACCTGTTGTTTGATGTTGGTGTTGCTGATGCATTATCCAAACGTCTGGTTAGCCAGGTATTGGAAACCGCGGTGGTGGAACATGAGCAGATCCATCTGCGCTGTTTTGAATCGACCCATGAATTGCTGCTTGAGCAACTGAGTCAGCATAAACTCGATATGATACTGTCTGATTGTCCGGTGGATTCTTCCCAGCAGGAAGGGTTGTTCTCGGTAAAACTGGGTGAATGCAATGTCAGTTTCTTCTGCCGACAACCCGTTCCGGAAAAGCCTTTCCCAGAATGTTTAGAAGAACGTCGCCTGTTGGTTCCAGGACGTCGCTCTATGTTAGGGCGTAAACTGTTAACTTGGATCCGTAATAAAAATCTTCAGGTTGAAGTTCTGGGTGAATTTGATGATGCCGCATTAATGAAAGCGTTTGGTATGTATCATAATGCGATTTTCGTTGCACCGTCTTTGTATACCAATGATATTTTTGCTGACAATAATATTGCTGAAATTGGTCGGCTGGATGCAGTGCAGGAAGAGTATTATGTGATTTTTGCTGAACGAATGATTCAGCATCCGGCGGTTCAGCGCGTGTGTAATAAAGATTTTTCCGCGTTGTTTAATGTGCCATCCAAGAAGCGGACTTAAAAAATAATTGATAATAATTGCAAACAACAAAAAAACCGGCGGAAGCCGGTTTTTCAGTAATCTAAACGCAAATCATTACATTGCGTTGATTTGAGCTGCCAGATTAGATTTATGACGTGCTGCTTTATTTTTGTGGATCAGACCTTTACAGGCGTGACGATCGACAATAGGTTGCATGTCATTAAATGCTTTCTGTGCAGATTCTTTATCGCCAGCGGCGATAGCAGCATAGACCTTCTTGATGAAGGTACGCACCATAGAACGACGGCTAGCGTTGTGCTGACGACGTTTTTCAGACTGAATGGCGCGTTTCTTAGCTGATTTGATATTAGCCAAGGTCCAACTCCCAAATATATTCTATCGAGGACAATTCAAAGGCCGAGGAATATGCCTGTTCAGCCTTCTTTTGTCAATGGATTTGTGCAAATAAGCGCCGTTGTACCGCGGCACTTGTTACGTTGTGATGGCGCAGGATTTTATCAGCTTAGTTAGCTGGAATACAGTCTTTCACAATAAAAATCTCATTGAATAGTCCTGATGAGAAATAAAATAAATATTTTTCGGGATTCCTGCCCGTTTTTGTTGTATGAATCAGGGTTATTAATTTTAGCCATCTTATGATGGTGGGTTAACCTTGCGCTTTGTACAAGGTATAATTTGGCAATTTCCAGGGTATTGAGCCAGCTATGGAGCTAATTCGCGGTATACGTAATATCCGGGCGCGTCACCATGGTTGCGTGCTGACGATTGGTAATTTTGATGGCGTCCACAGAGGCCATCAGGCACTACTGAAGCACTTAAAACGCGAAGGGCGGCGTCTGGGTTTACCGGTAACGGTTATGATTTTTGAACCACAACCCTTGGAAGTTTTTACCAGGGATAATGCTCCAGCCCGTCTGACGAGATTGAGGGATAAAGTTAAATATCTCGCCCAGTATGGAGTGGATTATTTATTATGTGTGAAATTTGACAGGAATTTTGCGGCAAATACGCCAGAAGCCTTTGTTTCGCGGTTGCTCGTGGAAAAATTGGGTGTTAAGTTTCTGGCGGTAGGAGATGACTTTCGTTTTGGCAAATCCCGCTGTGGTGACTTTGCCTTTCTACAGCAAGCCGGTGAAACATACGGTTTTGACGTGACCAACAGCGAAAGTTTTTGTGACAGTGGTTTGCGGATCAGCAGCACCGTTATCCGTCAGGCACTGCAAGATGATGATTTGGTATTAGCTGAAACATTATTGGGACATCCATATAGTATTTTTGGCCGGGTCGTTCATGGTAGACGACTGGGGAGTACTATTGGCTTTCCAACAGCTAACTTGCCATTAAAACGTTTAGTCGCTCCTGTACAAGGCGTTTATGTCGTTGAAGTCTATGGCCTGAAAGATAAGCCTTTACCGGGTGTTGCCAATATTGGCACACGTCCAACCGTCTCTGGCCAGGGCCAACAACTTGAAGTACATCTGATTGATACCCAAATGGATCTGTATGGGCGTCATATTGATGTGGTGTTACGCAAAAAACTGCGTAATGAGCAGCGGTTTGCTTCCCTTGATGCACTCAAGCAGCAAATTGCTAACGATTTGGTCGCTGCGAAGGAATTTTTTAAACAGCAGCCAGTGTCATGTATCTAGCGGAAAATTGGAATTGAGAATCGAATGAGTGACTATAAAAATACCCTGAACTTACCAGAAACAGGGTTTCCAATGCGCGGAGACTTAGCAAAGCGCGAACCAGACATGCTAAAACGTTGGTACAACGATGAGTTGTATCAGGTAATTCGTAAAGCAAAAGCCGGTAAAAAAACATTTATTCTGCATGACGGCCCTCCTTATGCGAACGGCAGCATTCATATTGGTCACTCAGTCAATAAGATTCTCAAAGATATTATTATTAAATCCAAAGGGATGGCGGGATATGATTCGCCATATGTACCCGGTTGGGATTGCCATGGTTTACCCATTGAGCTTAAGGTTGAGCAGATTATTGGTAAGCCGGGAGAAAAATTTTCCGCTGCTGAATTCCGTGCCGAGTGCCGCAAATATGCCAAAGAGCAGATAGAAGGTCAGAAGGAAGACTTTATCCGTCTGGGCGTATTAGGTGACTGGGATCGCCCATACCTGACGATGGACTTTAAGACTGAAGCCAACGTTATTCGTGCACTGAGCCGTATTATTGCCAATGGACATTTGTTGAAAGGCGCTAAACCTGTTCACTGGTGTACTGATTGTGGTTCATCATTGGCTGAAGCGGAAGTTGAGTATTACGACAAAACATCTCCATCTATTGACGTGCGTTTTGATGCTGTTGATACGGCAGCTGTTTACGAGAAATTTGGCGTGCAGGCATCAAATAAACCCGTTTCTCTGGTGATCTGGACAACCACGCCGTGGACGTTGCCGGCTAACCGCGCGATCGCTTTGCATGCTGAATTTGACTATCAATTAGTACAGATTGATGGTGAATGTCTGATCCTGGCTGCTGATTTGGTCGAAAGTGTAATGCAGCGCGCGGGTGTGACGTCGTGGGCCGTGCTGGGGCATTGTGCGGGTTCCTCGTTGGAACTGTTGCGCTTCAAACATCCATTTATGGGTTTCGATTCACCGGTTGTACTGGGCGAACACGTTACATTGGATGCGGGTACCGGTGCTGTCCATACTGCGCCAGGTCATGGCCCGGATGATTTTGTTATTGGTCAGAAATATGGTTTGGAAGTGGCAAACCCGGTTGGTCCGAATGGCTGCTATTTGCCGGGTACTTATCCTTCTCTGGATGGCGTGTTTGTCTTTAAGGCGAACGATATTATTCTGAAGATACTGAGTGAAAACAATGCACTGTTGCACCTGGAAAAATTACAGCACAGCTATCCTTGTTGCTGGCGTCACAAGGCGCCAATCATTTTCCGCGCCACGCCGCAGTGGTTTGTTAGTATGGAGCAAAATGGTCTGCGCAAGCAATCTCTGAAAGAGATCAAAGGTGTTCAGTGGATCCCTGGCTGGGGGCAGGCCCGTATTGAGGCAATGGTTGAGAACCGTCCTGACTGGTGTATTTCACGTCAACGTACCTGGGGCACCCCTATGTCCCTGTTTGTCCATAAAGATACGGAAGAGCTTCATCCACGCACTGTCGAACTGATGGAAGAAGTTGCCAAACGTGTTGAAGTTGATGGTATTCAGGCGTGGTGGGATCTGGATCCAGCTGAATTGCTGGGCGATGATGCGGCTAACTATGTCAAAATCTTTGATACTCTGGATGTATGGTTCGATTCCGGCTCAACCCATTCATCGGTTGTTGATGCCCGTCCTGAATTCCAAGGCAACGCAGCGGATATGTATCTGGAAGGTTCAGATCAGCATCGTGGCTGGTTTATGTCTTCCCTGATGATCTCAACCGCAATGAAAGGCAAAGCGCCTTACCGTCAGGTACTGACACACGGTTTCACGGTGGATGGTCAGGGCCGTAAGATGTCTAAGTCTATCGGCAACACCATCAGTCCGCAGGATGTGATCAATAAATTAGGGGCGGATATTCTGCGTCTGTGGGTTGCTTCTACTGATTACACCGGCGAAATTGCGGTATCGGATGAGATCCTGAAACGTTCTGCTGATGCATATCGTCGTATCCGTAACACAGCGCGTTTCCTGCTGGCAAACCTGAATGGTTTTGATCCTGAACAACATAGGGTTAAGCCAGAAGAGATGGCGGTGTTGGATCGCTGGGCCGTGGGTCGTGCTCAGGCTGCTCAGGCTGACATTACAAAATGTTACGATGAGTATGATTTCCACTCTGTTGTTCAGCGTTTAATGCAGTTCTGTTCTGTGGAAATGGGTTCGTTCTATCTCGATATCATTAAAGACCGTCAATATACCGCGAAGGGCGATAGTCTGGCTCGCCGCAGTTGTCAGACTGCGCTGTATCATATTGCAGAAGCATTGGTTCGCTGGATGGCGCCTATTCTCTCCTTCACCGCGGATGAAGTCTGGAATGAATTGCCTGGTAAACGTGCTCAGTATGTATTTACCGAAGAGTGGTATGATGGTTTGTTTGGACTGGCCGCAGGCGAACAAATGAATGATGCTTTCTGGGCTGATTTACTGGCTGTTCGTGGTGAAGTCAACAAAGTGCTGGAGCAGGCACGTGCAGATAAACATATTCGCAGCTCTTTGGAAGCCGCCGTTATTCTGTATGCAAATAATGAATTGGCTGATAAATTGAACAGCCTGGGCGATGAATTGCGTTTTGTTCTGCTGACATCTCAGGTTTCTGTTGCGGCTTATGAACAGGCGGGTGACGATGCGCAGCAAAGCGAAATCGACAGCCTGAAAATTGCTTTCCGTAAAGCGGATGGTGAAAAATGTCCTCGTTGCTGGCATTACGCTAAAGATGTGGGATTGGTGGCGGAGCACGCAGAACTTTGTGGCCGCTGTGTAACTAATGTTGCCGGTAACGGCGAAGAGCGTAAGTTTGCCTGATGAATAGACCCATTTGCTCCACTGGCCTTCGCTGGCTTTGGTTAGTTGCCATGGTATTGATTCTGGATCTGGGTAGTAAACAGTTAGTGCTGAAACACTTTTATCTGTATGAATCCGTTCCATTAATACCTTATTTCAACCTGACTTATGCCCAGAATCTGGGGGCGGCTTTCAGTTTCCTTGCGGATAAAGACGGCTGGCAGCGTTGGTTATTTGCATTAATTGCCATTACTATTTCAGTTGTATTGGTGGTGATGATGTACCGTTCCAGTGCAAAGAAGAAACTGAGTAATATCGCTTATGCCCTGATTATTGGTGGAGCATTGGGTAATCTGTTTGACCGGTTGGTTCATGGTTTTGTCATCGATTTTATTGATTTTTATGTCGGTGACTGGCACTTTCCAACCTTTAATATCGCCGATATGGCGATATGCATCGGGGCTGCATTGGTTATCATTGATAGCTTTTTAAGCCCGGATGAAAAGACAATTAAAGCAGGCTAAAAGCCTATTTTAGTAGGCGTTATTGTTCAGGCGGTTCTTGTGAATGAATAGTGAACTTGGGCAGTGTCCAGGTTCGCTTTTTACGACAAAAAGCCGCAAATAAAATAGGTTCTGAGTAATATGTCAAAGCAGGTACATGCAGATAGTGCGGTTTTACTGCATTTCACGTTAAAACTGCAAGATGGTTCTACAGCTGATTCCACCCACCATCAGGGCAAACCTGCATTATTCCGTTTAGGTGATGGAACCCTTTCTTCACCTTTGGAGCAGCAGCTTACCGGCCTGAAAGAGAGAGAGAAACACACATTTACTCTGGCTGGTGAGGCTGTATTTGGTAAACCGAATCCTGATCTGATTCAATATTTTACGCCGCGTGATTTTGCCGAAACGGGTATTCCTGAAATTGGAACTATAATGTTATTTACGGCAATGAATGGCAGTGAAATGCCAGGCATTGTAAAAGAAGTAGCAGAGGAGTCCGTCATTGTTGATTTCAATCACCCGTTAGCCGATCAGAACATCACATTTGAGATTGAAGTGTTGGAAATTGATCCACAGTTGGAGGAAAACCATGCAGATATTGCTGGCTAACCCTCGTGGTTTTTGTGCCGGTGTTGACCGGGCCATCAGTATTGTAGAACGTGCTCTGGAATTATATGGCGCACCGATCTATGTTCGCCATGAAGTTGTACATAATCGCTATGTTGTGGATAACCTGCGCAAGCGTGGGGCTATCTTTATTGAAGACATCGCAGAAGTACCCGATGATGCGATTCTGATTTTTTCTGCCCACGGCGTTTCACAAGCGATCCGCGCGGAGGCCCGTTCCCGCAATCTGACGATGCTGTTCGATGCGACTTGTCCCTTGGTGACCAAAGTTCATATGGAAGTGGCCAGAGCCAGTCGCAAAGGCAAAGAAGCTATTTTGATCGGTCACGCTGGGCATCCGGAAGTTGAAGGGACAATGGGTCAGTACAATAATGCTGATGGTGGAATGTATCTGGTTGAATCTCCTGAAGATGTGTGGAATCTGAAAGTCAAAGATGAAGATAACTTGTGTTTTATGACTCAAACTACGTTATCCGTTGATGACACTTCAGAAGTAATTGATGCACTTAATGAGCGATTCCCCAACATTGTCGGTCCCCGTAAAGATGATATCTGCTATGCGACGACTAACCGCCAGGAAGCGGTACGGGATCTGGCATCTGATGCTGATGTTGTACTGGTTGTTGGTTCGAAAAATTCATCTAACTCTAACCGCCTAGCGGAGTTAGCTCAACGTGTTGGTAAACCTGCTTACCTGATAGATTCTGCTGATGATATTAAAAAAGAATGGATAACTGGCGTTTCTCTGGTTGGCGTGACTGCGGGAGCTTCAGCGCCAGATATCTTAGTTCAGCAAGTCATTGAACGGCTGAAAAATCTTGGTGCTGATTCTGTCGAGGAATTACATGGCAGGGAAGAGAATATTGTTTTCGAAGTGCCGAAAGAATTACGTGTTGAAGTTAAACAAATTAGTTAAAAAGTACTGCGCTTGATTAAGAGTGGGATTGCTCATAATCTATTGATTTAAAATATTTATTTAACTGAACGCCTGTGTTAAATCAGGAAAGGGATTAATTCACAGTGAGGGCTTATGGCTGATACAGAAATTCGTGTTGCTATTGTTGGTGCTGGTGGGCGTATGGGGCGTCAGTTAATACAGGCTATCCATCAATTGAGTGGCGTCGCTCTTGGCGCAGCTTTAGAACGCTCAGGCTCTTCTCTGATTGGCGCAGATGCCGGAGAATTGGCAGGTATTGGTAATACAGGCGTTACTGTTTGTGATGACCTGAAAAATGTTGTTGATAATTTTGATGTTCTTATCGATTTTACCCGCCCGGAAGGAACGCTTGCCCATCTTAAAATTTGCCGTCAGAACGGTAAAGCGATGGTTATCGGCACCACAGGTTTTGATGATGAAGGTAAGCAGGTGATTAAAGATGCTTCCGTGGATATCCCGATAGTATTTGCTGCAAATTTCAGTGTTGGTGTGAATCTGGTGCTTAAATTACTGGAAAAAGCGGCGAAAGTGATGGGTGAATATACTGATATCGAGATTATCGAGGCACATCACCGCCATAAAGTGGATGCACCATCAGGAACAGCATTAGCGATGGGAGAATCTATTGCCCATGCTTTAGGGCGGGATCTTAAAGAGTGTGCTGTCTATGCCCGTGAAGGTTATACCGGTGAACGTGATCCGAAAAGTATTGGTTTTGCCACCATCCGTGCCGGGGATATCGTAGGTGAACATACCGCTATGTTTGCAGATATTGGCGAGAGAGTTGAGATAACCCATAAGGCTTCCAGCCGAATGACATTTGCAAATGGGGCGGTGAAGGCAGCATTATGGTTAAGTGGTAAAAATAGTGGTCTTTTTGATATGAAAGATGTATTGGAGCTCGACTTTCTTTAAAAAATATTTTTATAACTATCTGATATCGCATAATTAATTTATGTATTATGCGATTTTTAGTTGCTTTGTTTTATTTTGTTAAATTGTCATTGATTTTTATTATTTTTGTCTTATTTTTTACCTTTATTGTCTTATTTTTTCTCCTTTTTATGACTCTTTTCAGTTTTTCGTCTGAAAATTAAATCTTCTAGGCTGGCAACCGTTTTCTAAGTTAACTTTATTTCTATTTTTGGTCTTCTTTTGTTGGTTTTTTCGGTGAAGTGTGCAAAAAAATAATAAAAGTAACATTTTTTGTAGACAACTATCCCTCTCATCATTAGAATGCGCGCAATTTGCCAAAATTTTGCCTAAAAAGCAGCTTTGGCATTGATTTTGACCAACAAATCTGAATTAATATGCACTAATTGTGATTTATTATTCTCTGGAGGGTGTTTTGATTAAGTCAGCTATATTGGTTCTGGAAGACGGAACCCAATTCCACGGTCGCGCCATAGGTGCTGAAGGGGCGGCAGTTGGGGAAGTGGTTTTCAATACCTCAATGACCGGATATCAAGAAATTCTTACAGACCCTTCCTATTCCCGCCAAATTGTCACTCTTACTTATCCCCATATTGGTAATATCGGTGTTAACTCAGTCGATAAAGAATCACTAAAAATTCAGGCTCAGGGGCTGGTAATTCGTGATCTGCCGCTATTGACCAGTAACTTCCGCAGCGAAGAAACGCTTTCTGATTACCTTAAACGCCATAATATTGTTGCAATAGCGGATATCGATACCCGTAAACTGACCCGCTTGTTAAGGGAAAAAGGTTCACAGAATGGTTGTATTATAGCAGGTAAACAGATTAACGCTCAGGTTGCACTGGAAAAAGCACAAGCGTTCCCAGGGCTGGAAGGGATGGATTTGGCAAAAGAGGTGACAACGGAGCAAGTTTATCCGTGGTTACAGGGGAGCTGGACTCTGGAGGATGGGTTACCGGAAGAGAAACAAGAACAAGAGCTGCCTTATCATGTCGTTGCTTATGACTTTGGTGCGAAACGCAATATTTTGCGGATGCTGGTAGATCGTGGCTGTCGCCTAACAGTAGTTCCTGCTCAGACACCGGCTGAGGATGTATTGAAGCTGAATCCAGATGGTATTTTCTTGTCCAATGGCCCGGGCGACCCGGCACCTTGTGGCTATGCGATTGAAACAATTAAAACTCTCCTTGAGACAAATATTCCGATCTTTGGTATTTGCCTTGGGCACCAACTACTGGCATTGGCGAGCGGCGCCGAAACAATGAAAATGAAATTCGGCCATCACGGCGGCAACCATCCGGTAAAAGATCTTGATCGTAATATTGTGATGATTACCGCACAGAACCATGGTTTTGCTGTAGATGAAAAATCACTGCCGGTAAATCTGCGTGTGACCCATAAATCCCTATTTGACGGCACGTTGCAAGGAATTCATCGTACAGATAAACCTGCATTCAGCTTCCAAGGGCACCCGGAAGCCAGCCCTGGCCCACATGAAACTGCATCATTGTTCGATCACTTTATCGAGCTGATTAAACAGTATTGTCAGCAAAATAATCGTCATAACACCAAGTAATCAGGAGAAAATAAAATGGCAAAACGTACTGATATTAAAAGTATCCTGATCTTGGGTGCTGGCCCAATTGTTATCGGCCAGGCTTGTGAGTTCGACTACTCAGGTGCACAGGCTTGTAAAGCGTTACGAGAAGAAGGTTATCGTGTTGTGCTGGTGAACTCAAACCCTGCCACTATTATGACTGATCCAGAAATGGCGGATGCCACTTATATTGAGCCGATCCACTGGGAAGTGGTACGTAAAATCATTGAAAAAGAGCGTCCTGATGCGGTTTTACCAACCATGGGCGGACAAACTGCGCTGAACTGTGCGTTGGAACTGGAACGTCAAGGGGTTTTGAAAGAATTTGGCGTGACTATGATTGGCGCTACCGCAGATGCAATTGATAAAGCGGAAGATCGTCGCCGTTTCGATATGGCAATGAAAAAGATAGGCTTAGAAACCCCGCGTTCTGGTATTGCCCATTCAATGGAAGAAGCGCTGGCCGTCGCAGATAAAGTTGGTTTTCCTTGTATTATCCGTCCTTCCTTTACTATGGGAGGAAGTGGTGGCGGTATCGCTTATAACCGCGAAGAATTTGAAGAAATTTGTGAGCGTGGTTTAGATCTTTCGCCAACCAACGAGCTATTGATTGATGAATCTTTGATTGGTTGGAAAGAGTATGAAATGGAGGTGGTGCGTGATAAAAATGATAATTGCATCATCGTCTGCTCGATTGAAAACTTCGATGCTATGGGAATTCACACTGGCGATTCCATCACCGTCGCACCGGCACAAACGCTGACCGATAAAGAATACCAAATCATGCGTAACGCTTCGATGGCGGTATTGCGTGAAATCGGTGTGGAAACCGGAGGCTCTAACGTACAGTTTGCGGTGAACCCGAAAAATGGCCGTTTGGTTATCATCGAAATGAACCCACGCGTTTCCCGCTCTTCTGCGTTGGCTTCGAAAGCAACAGGTTTCCCGATTGCCAAAATTGCCGCCAAATTGGCGGTAGGTTATACCCTTGATGAACTGATGAATGATATCACTGGTGGTCGCACGCCGGCTTCCTTTGAACCTTCTATTGATTACGTAGTGACTAAAATTCCTCGTTTCAATTTCGAGAAATTTGCCGGCGCCAATGATCGCCTGACGACTCAGATGAAATCGGTTGGTGAGGTGATGGCGATTGGCCGTACTCAGCAGGAATCCATGCAAAAAGCGTTGCGTGGTTTGGAAGTGGGAGCAACTGGCTTTGATCCGAAAGTCAGTCTGGATGATCCACAGGCATTGACCAAAATACGCAGTGAATTGAAAGATGCAGGTGCGGAGCGTATCTGGTATATCGCCGATGCTTTCCGTGCCGGTATGTCGGTTGACGGTGTTTTCAATCTGACTGATATTGACCGCTGGTTCTTGGTGCAAATTGAAGAATTAGTGCGACTGGAAGAACAAGTGGCTGAACAGGGAATTAACAGCCTGACTGTCGATTTCCTGCGTTATTTGAAACGCAAAGGCTTTGCTGACGCACGTTTGGCGCAGCTGGTCGGTGTGGCGGAAAAAGAGATCCGCAAACTGCGTCACAAATATAATTTGTATCCGGTTTACAAACGGGTTGATACCTGTGCGGCGGAATTTGCGACTGATACTGCATACATGTATTCCACTTATGAAGATGAGTGTGAAGCCAATCCGAATAGTGACAAGCCAAAGATCATGGTATTGGGCGGTGGTCCTAACCGTATTGGACAAGGGATCGAGTTTGACTACTGTTGTGTTCATGCATCATTGGCACTGCGTGAAGATGGTTATGAAACCATTATGGTGAACTGTAACCCAGAAACGGTTTCAACAGATTACGATACTTCGGATCGCCTCTATTTCGAACCGGTCACTTTGGAAGATGTACTTGAAATTGTGCGTGTTGAGCAGCCAAAAGGGGTGATTGTTCAGTATGGCGGGCAGACTCCGTTGAAATTGGCCCGTGAGCTGGAAACCGCAGGTGTGCCAATTATTGGTACCAGCCCGGATGCGATTGATCGTGCTGAAGATCGTGAGCGTTTCAAACAGGCGGTCAATCGTCTCGGTCTGAAACAACCAGAAAATGCTACTGTAGCGACAATTGAACGAGCGGTTGAGAAAGGGAATGCGCTGGGTTATCCGCTGGTGGTTCGACCATCTTATGTTCTGGGTGGCCGTGCGATGGAGATTGTATATGACGAGGCTGACTTACGCCGTTATTTCCAGACGGCGGTCAGTGTATCTAATGATGCCCCGGTACTGCTTGATCGTTTCCTTGATGATGCAATAGAAGTGGATGTTGATGCTATCTGTGACGGTGAACGCGTGCTGATTGGCGGCATTATGGAACATATTGAGCAGGCAGGCGTTCACTCCGGTGATTCAGCTTGTTCACTGCCGGCTTACACATTGAGTCAGGAAATTCAGGATGTCATGCGTCAGCAGGTAGAAAAACTGGCGTTTGAGTTGTGTGTCCGTGGCTTGATGAATGTCCAGTTTGCAGTCAAGAATGACGAAGTCTACCTGATTGAAGTCAACCCTCGCGCAGCCCGTACTGTGCCATTTGTTTCTAAAGCTACCGGTTTGCCATTGGCGAAAGTTGCAGCTCGTGTGATGGTGGGCCAGTCTCTGGCTGAACAAGGCGCAACTCAGGAGATCATCCCGCCATACTACTCAGTGAAAGAGGTTGTACTGCCTTTCAACAAATTCCCGGGTGTGGATCCGATTCTTGGGCCTGAAATGCGTTCAACCGGGGAAGTCATGGGGGTTGGCCGTACTTTTGCAGAAGCTTTCTCAAAAGCACTATTGGGATGTAACTCCAAAATGCAACAGAGTGGCAGAGCTCTTTTGTCGGTGCGTGATGGTGATAAAGGCCGGGTCGTAGATTTGGCTGCTAAGTTGCTGAAGCAGGGCTTTGAACTGGATGCGACTCACGGTACGGCAGTTGTGCTGGGTGAAGCAGGTATCAATCCTCGCTTGGTGAACAAAGTTCACGAAGGGCGTCCGCATATTCAGGATAGAATCAAAAATGGTGAGTATAGCTATATTGTGAACACCACTGCGGGCCGTCAAGCGATTGAGGACTCCAAGCTTATTCGCCGTAGTGCACTGCAATATAAAGTGCATTATGACACCACATTGAATGGCGGTTTTGCTACAACAATGGCGCTGAGCGCAGATCCGACCGAGCAGGTGATCTCTGTACAGGAAATGCATGCGCAGATTAATAGCTAGTCCGTATTCTGATTAATTGAAGTAATAAAAAGGAGCGCTTGATTAAGCGCTCCTTTTTATATTAGGGCTTTAGCCAGTTTAAGATAAGCAGCTCCGGCGTATTTCATCAGATTAAACAACCACGGAGTGAAATCGGGACCGGGGAGAGAGCTACCCAAAGTTGAGATTGTGATGACGAGCAGCGATGTTTCCAGCATAATGTACCCTATAGTTAATATTATATTTGTTATTATTTTGATCAATAAATGTCTTAAACGACAAATCAAGTATAAATGAATTTTTTGTACTTAAGAAAGTGTTGATCCTATCGACTGGGTACATCCCTTTCCGTATAGTGTCACCAATTTTTATACTATTTGCCTATAAGGTGACTCAATGAATATCAGCTTGATCGCTGCTTTAGCTATGGATCGGGTTATCGGCATGGAGAATGCAATGCCATGGCATTTGCCGGGAGATTTGGCCTGGTTTAAACGTAATACATTGAATAAACCAGTCATTATGGGACGAGTAACTTATGAATCCATAGGTCGCCCATTGCCGGGTCGGCTCAATATTGTATTGAGTAATCAACCGGGTAATGATGAGCATGTCACTTGGGTTAGTTCAGTTGATGAAGCACTGGCTGTGGCGGGTGATGCAGAAGAGATTATGGTGATGGGGGGCGGCAAAATTTATGACCAGTTCATCTCGCTGGCTAGCCGTATGTACCTGACTCATATTGACGCAGAAGTGATAGGTGATACTCATTTCCCTGATTATGAACCAGATGAGTGGGATTCTGAATTTACTGAATACCATGATGCAGATGGATTAAATTCTCACAGCTACTGTTTTGAGATTCTACAACGCCGTATCTAATTGATAAAACACGCCGATGAAGCTTTCTTCACGGCGTGTCTGGCTTTAGTGCTGTTTTACGGCTGACAGGGATGGTTGTGTAAAATATTGCTTATCTTCCCAACGTAGCATTGTTAGCTCACCTCCCCAGCAACAACCTGTATCCAATGCATAAAATCTTTCTGATGTTCCCTGACCTTCCAGTGATGCCCAGTGACCGAAAACAATAGAGTATTCTGCTGAGATCTGCTGTGGCAGCTCAAACCAAGGTTTTAACGGCGCTGGAGCACTTTCGGGTTTATCTTTGCAAAGCATATCCAACTGACCATTTGGAAAACAGTAACGCATACGTGTTAATGCATTGGTACTGAAACGTAAGCGTGCCAGTCCAGAAAGTTCCGGTGACCAGTTATTCGGCATATCCCCATACATTGAATTGAGAAACAGGGGATAACTGCTACTATTGAGCATGACTTCAACTTCGCCAGCGCATATTTTAGCTGTTTCCAGATCCCATTGGGGCGTAATACCCGCATGTGTCATGACCAGTTTCAGATCGTCGTCACACTGTAATAACGGTTGTTTGCGTAGCCAATTAATTAATTCGTCTGCATCTGGAGCGGACAGTAATTCATTAATTTTATCTTTAGGTTTATTACGGCTGATCCCGGCATAAACGCCTAACAAATGAAGATCATGATTGCCTAATACTATTTTTGCGGCTGAGCCTAATTGTTTAACATACCGCAAAACTTCAAGAGAATCCGGGCCACGGGCAACTAAATCTCCGGTCAGCCATAATGTATCTTTTTGGGGATCAAAATTGGCTTTAGTTAATAAAGTTCGTAATTCATGATAGCAGCCATGAACATCACCGATCAGATAGGTAGACATAATTAATTAATCAGCGTTGAGATAGCCAGACGGAAAACCGGAATAGCAACGCGGAATGGATCACCATTGTGATCGACCATTTCATAATGGCCTTCCATCGTGCCTAAAGGCGTTTCCAATATAGCGCCACTGGTGTAACGGTATTCTGTACCTGGCAGGATTATTGGCTGCTCACCAACAACGCCTTCCCCCTGAACTTCAGTCTGGTGACCGTCGCTGTTGGTAATTAGCCAATAACGGCTGATTAGCTGAACCGGTTCGCGCCCAAGATTACGGATAGTGATTGTATAAGCAAAAACGAAACGCTGTTGCTCGGGATACGATTGGCTCTCTACATAAACACTTTGTACCTGAATAGAAACTCTGGGCGCATTAATCATGGTTGACTCCTGTTATGATTGCATTTCAGGTTGTGCCGATAACCAGTTTGCCATTTTGCAGTATTGCTCAACAGAGATATTCTCTGCGCGTGTACCTGGATCGATACCCAGTTCTGTGAGCTGTTCTACAGTGAAAAGATCACCGAGGCTGTTACGGATAGTTTTACGCCGTTGGTTGAAAGCCTGAGTAGTGATCCGGCTTAGCATACGAATATTTTTGACCGGGTGAGGTATGTTTTTGTGCGGTATCAGGCGTACAATTGCTGAATCGACTTTAGGTGCGGGAGTAAACGCGGTTGGCGGTACTTCCAGCACTGGGATAACCTGACAATAGTATTGGGCCATGACACTCAAACGTCCGAAAGCTTTGCTGCCGGGGCCTGCTGCCAGGCGGTTTACTACCTCTTTTTGCAACATAAAATGCATATCAGCAATAGCATTAGTATAGCTGAAGAGGTGAAACATTAACGGCGTGGAAATATTGTAAGGTAAATTACCAAAAACCCGCAGCGGCAACTCTCTTTGTTGAGACAATTCGTTAAAATTAACGGTCATTGCATCTTGCTGGATAATGGTCAGCTTATCTTTTAATCGCGGATGAACTTGCAGACGTGCTGCTAAATCGCGGTCGAGTTCAACCACGGTCATTTTATCCATGAGCTCGCCAACCGGTTCTGTCAATGCGCCAAGGCCAGGGCCAATTTCCAGCACTGCCTGGCCTGGTTGTGGATTGATAGCGGTAACAATACTATCAATGACAAACTGATCGGTTAAAAAGTTTTGCCCGAAGCGTTTACGGGCAAAGTGCCCTTGGTGGACTTTATTATTCATTACTGTTTTGTATCATTTTAATTGCTAAATTCAATGCGGTGATAAAGCTTCCCACATCAGCTTGACCTGTACCAGCCAGCTCCAATGCTGTGCCATGATCGACAGAAGTACGGATAAACGGCAGGCCCAACGTAATATTCACTGCTCTGCCAAAACCCTGGTATTTTAACACGGGTAATCCTTGATCGTGATACATTGAGAGAACAGCGTCTGCATGTTGAAGATATTTAGGCTGAAACAGGGTGTCTGCCGGTAAAGGCCCCTCTAATACAAAACCTTCTGTCCTTAGACTTTCTAACACGGGAATAATGATATCAATTTCTTCCCGCCCCATATGGCCGCCTTCTCCTGCATGAGGATTCAGGCCACAAACATAAATACAGGGTTTTGCCAGGCCAAACTTTGTTTTTAAGTCATGGTTAAGAATTGTGATAACTTCCCGCAGGCTATCGGAAGTGATGGATTTTGGCACATCAACAATGGGCAGATGAGTTGTTGCCAGAGCAACCCGAAGTTCCTCTGTTGCAAGCATCATGACAACCCGTTGACACCCACTGCGATCAGCAAAGAATTCGGTATGGCCGATAAAAGGCACGCCGGCGTCATTGATATTCCCTTTATGAACCGGTCCTGTGACTAACGCTGAAAATTCCCCGCTCAGGCAACCATCGCAGGCTCTTGCCAGAGTTTCAGTCACATATTTGCCGTTTTCCTGCTTCAACTCACCGGCGATTGCCGGTACATGAAGAGAAACTGGCAGTATAGTCAATGTTCCGGCTGCTTGAGGTTTGGGTGTTTTATCCGGAGAATATTCCAATAATTGCAGAGGTAAATTGAGTTGTCTGGCCCTGTCCAGAAGCAAATTGGGGTCTGCGCAGGCGACCAGCGGTATCGGCCAGCTTTGTTGAGCAAGAGCGACAGTCAAATCAGGCCCAACCCCGGCCGGTTCGCCGGGGGTAATAACAATAGGTTTATTGTTGCGCATCGCTGCCATCTAAAATTTTCACATAAGCTGAGGCGCGTTGTTCCTGCATCCAGCTTTGTGCTTCTTCGGTGAATTTACGGTTGAATAACATACGGTAAGCACGATCTTTCTGAGTAACATCTGTTTTATCGACTTTACGGGTGTCCAGCAATTGAATCAGATGCCAGCCAAAAGAGGAATGAACCGGTTGGCTTACCTCACCTTTATTCAGTCGCATTAACGCATCACGGAAGGCGGGATCATAGATATCAGGTGTTGTCCAGCCGAGATCGCCACCACGCAGGGCTGAACCGGGATCTTCTGAAAACTCTTTCGCGGCGTCAGCGAAATCCGTTTTTCCGCTGCGAATATCACCGGCGATTTGCTGCAACTTGGCGCGAGCCTGATCATCGGTCATGACGGGCGAAGTTTTCAGTAGAATATGACGGGCATGAACTTCAGTGACTGCGATTGTTGCGTTACCGCCACGAATATCATTGACTTTGAGAATATGGAAACCAACACCAGAACGGATTGGGCCAACGACCGCGCCTTTTGGAGCTGATTGCAGCTGCTCGGCAAACAGGGTTGGCAGTTCCTGAAGCTTACTCCACCCCATATTACCGCCTTTCAGGGCTTGTGGATCAGCGGAATAGGCGATAGCCAGTTTACCGAAGTCAACGCCATGCTTAAGTTCAGACATGATTTTCTGTACTACAGCCGTAGCTTTTTCCATTTGTGCCTGATCAGGGTTTTCTGGTAATGGGATCAAAATGTGGCTGATATTCAGTTCAGTATCATAGGCATTCTGGTTGCCAATTTGTTTCGCTAAGGTGTCAATTTCCTGAGGCAGAATGGTGACACGGCGGCGAACTTCATTGTTGCGCACTTCTGCGATTATCATCTCTTTACGGATCTGATTACGATAAGTATCGAAATTCATTCCGTCAGCAGCGATACGGAGTTTCATCTGATCCACGGTTATGCGATTCTGGGCTGCAATATTTGCAATTGTGGAATCCAGAGCCTGATCAGGAATGGTAATCCCCATCTGCTTTGCCATTTGTAGCTGGATATTATCCATAATCAGACGCTCAAGGATCTGACGATGCAGCATTTTCTCGTCCGGTATTTGCTGGCCTGCGCGTTGCGCATCCAGTTTAACGGAGTGTAAGAGGCTACTGATGTCACTTTCCAGTACTACCCCGTTATTAACAACCGCAGCGATTTTATCCATTTGCTGAGGTGTAGCGAAGGCAGTACTCACTGAAAACATCAATCCGAGAATGAGAGTTCTCCAATTCTTCATACTTTTCCCATCATATGTAGGTTCCGCAATAGCGGATTTATATTGTTTAATATCAAAGCGTTATTAGCATCAGAATGCACGCTGGTATGGCATAATGCCAGATTCCAACATTTTCTGGCTACCCAGACTATGATTGTTACTTAAGCCTCGGAGTTCAAAGTTAAATG
This sequence comes from Photorhabdus viridis, assembly GCF_040256935.1. Taxonomy (NCBI): domain Bacteria; kingdom Pseudomonadati; phylum Pseudomonadota; class Gammaproteobacteria; order Enterobacterales; family Morganellaceae; genus Photorhabdus; species Photorhabdus viridis. Next base: position 24,836 of record NZ_JBEJZY010000024.1, on the reverse strand, counting down.
ACCATTTGTTGTCATATTCACTATTGTTGTCTTTCCAGCCAACAATTTTACGCTCATAACCGACGTTAACCGCCCAGCAGCAAGTATTGTATTGCAAGCCCATTAACTGGCTCGCAGGTTGCTGCTCTTTAGTATCATAGTAGTAAGCGCCAACCAAAGCCCAGCGATCACTCAACGGCCAGCTTGCAACCAGACCAAGTTGAGAAATACCTTGCTGGAAAGCTGGGGCATTTTTAGCTGTGGCCTGGATATAATCTCTGTCAACAAAACGATAGTTCAACTGCACAAGCCGGTCTGCATCACGGCGATATTCCAGTACTGTATTCCCCATCGTTACGCTGCCCAGACGGGTATCGTACTGCAAACCGCCTTTCAAGCCCCAGGAATCATTAATTTTCCAGTAAGTATCACCAGCCCAGGTCATCATACCTGTTCTGTCTTTACTGTTAATGATATTTTCCTCACCGGTGCGTGGACGTTCAAAGTAATAGATTTGACCTAACGACAGGTTAAAACGTTCAACCAAACCCTCATCATAAATACGGGTAGTAAGGCCGGTAGTCACTTGATTAGCGGATGAAATACGGTCCAGACCACCATAAAAGCGCTCACGGAACAGGCCGGTATAGTCAGTTTGCAGTAAAGATGAATCGAAGTTATTGATATTATCCTGGTTTTTGTATGGCACATACAGATACTGGACCTGTGGTTCCAACGTTTGAGTGTAATCGCTGTTCAGGTACGTTGAACGTTCAAACACCATTTTGGCTTCACTTTTGAACTGCGGCAGAACCCGGTTAACCGATTCTTTATATTCAGTATTTTCAAGAGCTTTGGGAATATCCTGCTGATAGTGAGTCGCCATCAGCTTAACTTCATTATTTATACTGGCCCAGCCATTGGAAAGTGGCAGGTTAATGGAGGGTTCCAAATGCCAGCGGGTTGCTTCCGGATTATCTTTACCTACACTGGTAAATTTTACCGCCTGACCATAGACTTTAAGATCAAGCGGCCCCAGATCGTTTTTGTAATAGTTCAGATCTAACTGCGGTTCAGCTCTGTAGGCTTTTCTATTGGTATCTTTAGAAAAAATCTGGAATTGTTTAGTGGATAAAGTGGCATTCCAGTTTTGTTGAGCATATCCCAGACTGAATTTCTGTGTAGCATAGCCGTCTGTAGTGGAGCCATATTGAGAACTGAAATCAGAAAAGTATTCAGGATCACTGACTTTGGTATAGTCGATATTAAAGCGCCATACCTGATTCATCACACCACTATGTCCCCAGTAAAATAACCAGCGATTATCACTCTCTCTGGCGGTACGTGTTCCTGCATTTTTATCTTTGACATACAGATCGTCATTATTCAGCCAGTCGAACGCAAGTGTACCTAAGCCGGCTTTCGTTAAATAACGGAATTCATTATCCAGTTTTAAACCACGTCTACTGATATAATGCGGCGTAATCGTGGCATCATAATTTGGTGCGATATTCCAGTAATAGGGAAGAGTAAATTCAACGCCGTTCTTTTTGGAATAGCTGGCGTTAGGAATAAGGAAACCGGAGCGACGCTTAGTGCCAATCGGTAATTGAAGATACGGACTATAAAATACCGGAACATTCGCCACTCTGAAACGGGCATTCCATATTTCAGCCACTTCTTCTTCACGATCGAGAATGACTTCGGAGCCAATAACGCTCCAGCTATCATTACCAGGCAGGCAGGAAGTAAAAGAACCATTATCCAGAATGGCATAACGGTTTTCACCACGCAGTTTCATTTTATCTGCGATGCCGCGTCCCTGACGTCCGACCATCTGATAATCGCTTTGATCCATATCTGTATCTTTATTATTTAAATTAGACCAAGCGCGTGGACCTTTCAGAATAATTTGGGGGTCGTCATAATGAACATTGCCCGTTGCAGTAGCAGTCCTTAGCGGAACTTCATCTTCTGTTTGATCAAGTTGTACCTTATCGGCGGTCAGCGTTTTATTACCCTGTTTAATATGGACATTACCGCTGAATTGAGCAGAGCGCGGATAATCTGCGCGTGAGTCATCTGCCAGGATATTGACAGGAAGTTGATTTAGATCGCCATTAATTATGGGCTGATCGTAAACAGGTATACCCAGCATACATTGTGCTGCGAGATCAGCATGTACATGCTGACTATAAAGTGCGGCCCATACCATTGTGGCCAGCAAAGTTGGATAACATTTCTTCATAGATATTTATGCGGTTCCGTCATCAGTGGCGTTATGCCGGCAAACCTCAAGAGACTAGCGCACTCAATGAATATGCGCCAGTGTAAAGTCATACCTTTATTTATCTTGCCGTTAGGCACGGAGCTGAATGAATAGTATGATAATGCAAAACTACACTCAGAGCATTGATGAATTGAGGAGTATATGCATTATTGGGGAAAATTGCTTGGGCTGATCTTTGGTGTCATGTCTGGAGCAGGCTTCTGGGGTATTGTCATTGGCCTGTTTATTGGTCATCTGTTTGATAGGGCCAATGTACGGAGAAACCAAGGTTTTTTTGCGAATAATCAGTCCCGCCAGATGCTGTTTTTCAGCAGTACCTTTCAGGTGATGGGGCATATTACTAAATCAAAAGGACGGGTGACCGAAACAGACATCCAACTTGCCAGCCAGTTAATGGACCGAATGCAACTTCACGGGCAAGCCAGGACTGCGGCCCAGCACGCTTTTCGTGAGGGGAAAGAGCTGAATTTTCCTTTGCGTGAGACACTCAGACAATTGCGTCGTGCTTGCTTTGGCCGGTCTGACTTAATTCGGATGTTTTTGGAGATTCAGTTACAGGCTGCATTTTCTGATGGTCAGTTGCATCCGAATGAGAGGAACGTGCTATTTATCATTGCTGATGAACTTAAGATCTCCCGTAGCCAGTTTGAACAATTCCTTGCCATGATGGAAGGTGGCCGCAATTTCGGTGGTGGTGGAGAGTGGCGGCAACAGCAGTATGGCCACTACCAGAGAACCGCTCAGGGGCCAACACTCGCGGACGCTTGTAAGGTGCTGGGGGTGCGTGAAAGTGATGACGTGACAACAATTAAACGCGCCTATCGTAAACTGATGAGCGAGCACCATCCTGATAAGCTGGTGGCAAAAGGTTTACCACCGGAAATGATGGATATTGCTAAACAAAAAGCTCAGTCAATTCAGGCTGCTTATGATCTGATTAAAAAAGAGAAAGGTTTTAAATGAACCCTATTTTCTTTTTAAAAACATCCAATTAACATATAGGGGAATAAATTCCCCTATTGTTATTGAGTTTATTTTTTATTCCTCTAAAATATTATAAAAATTTATATTTTCTACTTTCAATTAAAGAGGAATGCAAAAAATGGCAAATATCCGTATTCTCGTAGGTTATTTTGGCTTGGCCTTGTGCCTGATATTGGCTTCATTGAATTCGGTTACCGTATTTGTCTATTAATTAAAAATCGGCTTTACACTGAAAATGCATTGGGGTCCCATAGGCCGGATGGGTGATATAGAGCTCCTGTGCATGTAATTGCAGGCGAGGCGCCATTGCTCTTGCCTGCTGATGAGCGTAAAACCGATCTCCCAGAATAGGGTGCTCAAGCGCCAGCATGTGTACCCTGAGCTGATGTGAACGACCTGTTATCGGTGAAAGTTTTACCCGGGTCGCTTCATCTTCGTAAGCAAGTACTTCGTATTCAGTTTGAGCTGATTTTCCGGTTTCAAAACAAACTTTCTGCTTTGGTCTGTTCGGCCAGTCACAAATCAATGGTAGATCGACAATGCCGGTTTCCGGTTCCAGACGTCCCCAAATTCGTGCAATATAGGTTTTTTTCGGTTCCCGTTCACGGAACTGGCGTTTCAATTCACGTTCCGCATCTTTGATCAAAGCAACCACCATTACTCCGCTGGTTGCCATATCCAGCCGGTGAACAGATTCTGCTGTCGGAAACTGCTGCTGTATCCGCGTCATAATGCTGTCTTTATGTTCTTCTGCCCGGCCAGGAACAGAGAGTAGCCCACTGGGTTTATTGACCACAATGATGTGTTGATCCTGATAGAGCACATGTAGCCAGGGGTCGGTGGGAGGGTTATAAGCTTCCATTGAGGCTCCGGTAGCAGAATATCAAGGGAGGCACAGGAATGGGGGCTTGGTGAGGAACACCCCATCCCGGTCCAACCTCCGGGTATTTCTAATATTTACTGATGTGTAACAACAACAAGGCGGATAGCATCCAGACGCCAGCTTGCCTGATTCAGGTTAAGCAGTAACTGTTGGCGATTAGATTCAATCGCTTCCAACTCATCATCGCGAATATTCGGATTGACTGCCTTCAGTGCTTCCAGGCGGGAAAGTTCAGCCGTGAGTTTTTCATCAGCTTCCTGTTTCGCTTGTTCAATCAATGATTGAGCCTGTGTTTCTATCAAACCTTCTGCCTGTTGTAAAATAGCATGAACTTCCTTTTGTACCGCATTAACCAGTTTACTCGCAGTATGACGATTGACTGCGTTGAGCTGGCGGTTAAAGCTTTCAAATTCCACCTGACCAGCCAGATTGTTGCCTTTCAAATCCATCAATATCCGCAATGGTGTTGGCGGCAGGAAACGGGTCAATTGCAGATGTTTTGGCGCTTGTGCTTCAACCACATAAATCAGCTCTACCAGCAGGGTTCCAACGGGTAATGCTTTATTTTTCAAAAGAGAGACCGCACAGCTGCCGGTATCACCGGAAAGGATCAGGTCCAACCCATTACGGATAATCGGATGTTCCCAACTGATAAACTGGGCATCCTCACGGGACAGCGCTTGTTCACGATCGAATGTGATAGTACAGCCATCTTGTGGCAGCCCTGGGAAATCCGGAACCAGCATATGATCGGAGGGTGTCAGCACTATCATGTTATCGCTGCGATCTTCCTGATTAATACCAACGATATCAAACAAGTTGAGAGAGAAATTCACCAGTTCAGTATCATTATCATACTTTGCAATTTTTTCTGCTAACTGTAAGCCATGTTCTCCGCCATTGGAGTTCATTTCCAGCAGCCGGTCGCGGCCTTGCTCCAGTTGTGATTTAAGCTGTTCATGTTGTTGGCGGCATTGCTCAATAAACTCACCAAATTTATCCTGTTCATTCGGTTTGGCAAGGTAGTTCAGCAGAGTTTCATAATAGTTATCGTAGATAGTACGGCCTGTTGGGCAGGTGTGTTCGAATGCATCCAGACCTTCGTGGTACCACCGGATCAGTACGGCTTGTGCGGTATTTTCCAGATAGGGCACACTGATTTGGATATCACGGCTTTGGCCGATACGATCCAGACGCCCGATACGTTGTTCCAGTAAATCCGGGTTGAATGGCAAATCGAACATGACTAACTGGTTGGCGAACTGGAAGTTACGGCCTTCTGAGCCAATCTCGGAGCACAACAACACCTGTGCTCCCTCTTCTTCAGAAGCAAAGTAGGCTGCGGCGCGGTCACGTTCAACCAATGATAATCCTTCATGGAAAACGGCGCCGCGAATGCCTTCGCGTTCACGCAGTACCTGTTCCAGGTGCAGAGCTGTGGTTGCTTTAGCACAAATGACCAGCACTTTTTCATCGCGGTTTGCGGTCAGAAAACCAAGTAACCATTCTACGCGGGGATCAAAATTCCACCATGTGGCGTTTTCGCCTTCAAACTCCTGATAAATCTGCTCTGGGTAAAGCATATCCCTTGCGCGTGATTCCAGCGATTTTTTAGCGCCCATAATATCGGAGACTTTAATGGCTGTCTGATATTGGGTTGGCAGAGGTAACTTAATCTGATGCAGTTCCCGATGAGGAAAGCCTTTCACGCCATTACGGGTATTACGGAACAGAATACGGCTGGTGCCGTGGCGATCCATCAGCATGGAAATCAGTTCACTGCGTGCGGCTTCACTTTCATCACTATGACTGTTGGCTGCTTTCAGCAGAGGCTCAATATCCTGCTCACTAATCAGCTCACCCATCAGATTTAATTGATTATTGTTAAGTTGTTCGCCAGATAACAGCAGAGTTACGGCATCGGCAACCGGGCGGTAGTTTTGTTGTTCGTCAATAAAAGCCTGATAATCATGAAAACGGCTTGGATCAAGCAGGCGCAGGCGGGCAAAATGACTTTCCTGTCCTAACTGCTCCGGTGTTGCGGTCAGCAGCAATACACCCGGGATCTGTTCGGCCAATTCTTCAATAACCTGGTACTCTCGACTTGGCGCATCTTCACTCCAGGCCAGGTGGTGAGCTTCATCCACCACCATCAGATCCCAATTGGCTTCAAGCATATGCTCAAAACGTTGTTTATTACGGCGGACAAAATCCAGTGAACAAAGTATCAATTGTTCTGTTTCAAATGGATTATCGCTGTCATGTCGAGCTTCGGTATAGCGGCTGTCATCAAACAGAGCAAAACGCAGATTGAAACGGCGCAGCATCTCTACCAGCCATTGGTGCTGAAGACTGTCTGGTACAATAACCAGAACACGCTCCGCGCGACCTGCCAACAGTTGCTGGTGGATGATCATCCCGGCTTCAATGGTTTTACCCAAGCCGACTTCATCAGCCAACAATACCCTTGGCGCATGGCGCTTGCCTACTTCATTAGCGATATGAAGCTGATGGGGGATCAAGCTTGCGCGGATACCCCGCAGACCACTTTCAGCCAGTTTAAATTGTTCACTTTGATATTTACGGGCGCGAAAGCGCAAAGCAAAGCGATCCATGCGGTCAATCTGACCGGCAAACAAGCGATCCTGCGGCTTGTTGAAGGTGAGTTTGCTGTCGAGGAACACTTCGCGCAGACTGACATTTTCTTCCAGAGTATCAAGACGTGCACCTGTATAAATAATCAGGCCATTCTCTTGCTGGACTTCATCCACTTTGAGTTGCCAACCTTCATGGCTGGTGACAACATCCCCCGCGTTAAACATAACGCGGGTAATAGGAGAATCATTGCGTGCGTAAAGGCGGTTTTCACCGCTGGCAGGAAAAAGCAAGGTGACCATTCGTGCGTCCAATGCAACAACGGTTCCTAATCCAAGTTCGCTTTCTGTATCGCTGATCCAGCGTTGACCGAGGGTAAATGGCATAAATTTTGACTCAGTTTCTGTTAGATAAATGTTATTTATAGGTGAAGGACGACAGCTTTTATTTGATCTAACGAAGATAATGGGCAGATAGCAAGATGCTTCATAAATCCCCTAATCATTCGTTAAAGGGGCGATATGTTAATGGAAGCAAAGCCGGTCGTCACCTGCAAAAAATAGTAACCAGCCAAATAGTAATCAGCCAAAAGGCATTACTATTTGCCCGGTGAGCAAAGTTATAAAATCATCCTGTAAAAATGGCAAAATAGCATCAGCGATAGGCTGAAGTTGCTTGTTGATATAATGATCATAGTCCGGTGGTGAATGCAGATTTTCCAGTGGTTCCGGCCCGGATTGTGTCATGACATAGCTTATCCAACCGCCATTTTGGTACTGCAAGGGCCGGTTATGTTGCAGATTGTATTCATCTGCCAGCCTTGCTGCCTTCACATGGGGTGGTATATTGCGCTGATAGTCAGACAACTTACGGCCCAACCTTTTACGGTAGGTGAGTTTATCATCAAATTTTCCTTTTAGGGTACTGGTAACATAACCACGGATAAACTCCTGATAAGGCTGCTCATGAAAAATCAGTGAATACAGTTGCTTCTGGAAATTTTGCGCCAGAGGCGTCCAGTCAGTGCGTACCGTTTCCAGACCTTTATAGACCATGCGGTCACCACTCAGACCGGCATAACGCTTTTTACTGCCTTGTTCAGCTCCACGGATGGTTGGCATTAGAAAGCGGCGATAGTGAGTTTCAAATTCCAACTCAAGGGTGCTTTTAAGCCCAAAGTGTTCTTGCAGGTGCTTTTGCCACCATTGGTTAACGAATTGCGCAAGTTCTTTACCGATGCTAAGAGCCAGTTCTTCTTCATGTGCCTGTTTCAGCCATATAAAGATGGAATCTGTATCACCATAGATAACTTGATAGTTTTGAGATTCAATCAGCTTTCTGGTTTGGAGCATAATTTCGTGGCCGCGCATAGTAATGGAAGACGTCAGGCGCGAGTCGAAGAAACGACAGCCCTCTGCCCCAAGAACACCGTAGAAAGCGTTCATAATGATCTTCAATGCTTGTGACAATGGGGCGTTATGTTGTTTTTTTGCTGCGTCACGTTCATGCCAGATTTGCGTCACGATATCAGGCAGACAGTGCTGAGTACGGGAAAAAAAGGCATTGCGAAAACCGGGAATCGCATGCTTGCTGTCCGGCTGTGCCAGACCTTCCACCATACCGACAGGGTCGATAAGAAAAGTGCGGATAATCGAGGGATACAAACTTTTATAATCCAGTACCAGCACTGAATCGTACAAACCGGGGCGAGAATCCATCACAAAACCGCCAGGGCTATTATCTTCGGGCCTCCCGCCTGGATTAGGGGCAACATAACCGATGCGGTGCATTTTTGGCATATAAAGATGGGTGAAAGCGGTGACTGAACCGCCACTGCGATCTACGGCGAGACCAGTAACTGTTGCCCTTTCCAACAGGAACTCCATCAAGTGGGTTTTATCGAAAATCCGGTTTACCAGAATACAGTCTTGCAGATTATATTGTGCCAGCGCGGGCTTATCTTGCTGGAATCGACGGTCAATCTCATCCATACGCTGATAGGGTGTATCAATGGCTTTGCCTTCGCCCAATAGTTCTTGCGAGACATATTCCAGACTAAAAGAAGGAAAATTCCAGGTAGCGGTTTTTAGTGCTTCAATACCATCAATAATCAATCGACCGGCGGTGGAAGCGAAAAAGTGCCCCGGTTTAAAACCGTGCTCCCGCCACTCCAGTAACCCACCGGCCCGTCCAAATTTCAGTGGAACACCGTAGCGTTCAGCATGTTTTTGTAAAATCCGCAGATCGAACTGAATCAGGTTCCAGCCAATAATGGCATCAGGGTCATATTTTTCCAGCCACTCGTTAAGTCTCTCCAGCATTTGCGGACGACTTGCTACATATTCCAAATCGAAATTTACCGGGTGCTCATGACCGTTAGCAGGGCCAAGCATAAATACTTTTTGCTGATCACATCCTGCTAATCCAATGGAATAAAGTTCTCCATGCTGACTGGTTTCAATATCCAAGGATACCCATGTCAATGTTGGGCGATAAACTGGATTGGGTTTCATCTGATAGCCGCCATTTGGTGCCTGATTGAACCAGATGGGAGCCGTGATAAAACGTTCCATCATAAACCTATCTGGTGGACGGATATCTACTTCATAAACCTGAATTTTCTGTTGCTGTAGCACTTTCTCAATCCGTTGTAATTGGCGATATTGCTGGCAATAAAGCGCGGCAACAGGCTGGCGATTGAAATCTTTTAATGAAAGTGGGCGGAGATAGTAGTTGCGCTCTTGCGCCAGAATTTTTTCCACCTGCGGCATATTGGCTTGCGGGATAAAAGCAACAGCTTGTTGGTGAAGAATTTTTATATGACGTGGCCCCTGATCTGTCACCAGCCAGTATTCCACCTCAATACCCGAGGGAGTATCCCGCCAGTGGCGTGTCAGTATAAAACCTTGTTCAGCATGATTCTGTTGCATATAGAGGCTGGCGTTTATATTTGTTGAAAATAACCACAATTATAGCATTGGATAATGGTTATTTATACAGTTACCTAAATGATCTCTTTATGACAAAGAGCGGAAAATAAAATAAATCTAATAGGATAGGCAGGTGTTATTGAATATATCTATGAGAGTATAGTAAGAGAAAACGTATTACATTTTTTTAGCAATACGTTTTTAATATTATCTAGCTTTATTCTTATATGTATTTCTATAATTCCATACTACCAAGAATTAAAGTTACAGTAATGATGGATAATAACGTAGTCCATGTGATAATAGAGGCCATTGCCTCATGGTCACCCCCCATTTGCCTGGCTAATATATAAGCATTGCCGGCACAGGGCACGGCGGAATATAGAATAGCAATATTCGCAGGCACGCCTGATGAACCTAAATATTTAATTATCAAGATAGTGATAAGTGGCATGACAACCAGCTTGAGTATTGTTGCATAGGAGATCGAAAGTAGCTTTTTTATATGCATACTGATGATCAATCCAGCGCCTACAGACATTAAGCTTAATGGTGTAGCCGCATTGGATAGATAGATAAAAAGTTGCTTAATTGAGCCAGTAATATGAATGTCAAAGAAGTTCAGCAACACACCAATGATTGCGCCAATGATAAGTGGATTTTTAGCTAACGCAAGAATAGCGCTACTGAGACTTTTTTTACTTCCACTACCATAATGATTCATTACCAGTACGCTCATAATATTAGTGATAATTATCATATAGGCTACAAAAAACCCGGATAGTGCAACACCTTCACTGCCGAATAGTGATTGTGAAAGAGCGATAAAAACATATGAATTATATCTCACTCCACCTTGAAAAATAGAGGTAAATAGAGCAGGTGTAGTATTAAAGAAAAATCTACCAGAGAAAATAATAATGGCGATTATTATTGTGGAGCTTATAGTTGATACTATTGGGTAGAAATTGTCAGCTCCAGAAAAATTAGCTTCACTAATATCTAAAATTAATAAAGCAGGAAAAAATAGATAGTAAACAAATTTATCTGAGAAGTTCCAAAAATTAGACACATCCTTTATATATCTTTTAGATAAGAAACCAAGAATAATTAGTAGAAATATAGGAAGAATTGAAAAGAAAACATTTAACATATGAAGATCCTTCTAAATAGAGAAAATTCTATTTTCGATTTGGTTTAAATATCTATGATTCCAAAGGTTTGGTGAAATAAATACACGTTGCAACCAACGTAATGGCGTTCCTATATTATCGAATGTTGGTGTGAATTTATTTCTTGAATGCAAAGTGAATCTGTTGTCTATATATACTAAATCTCCTGAATTAATATGTATTCCTACTGAATTTTCTTTAATTAAACTGTAGAATTTTTCCAGAGCAATTTCAGCTTTAGTCGTACTTGCTGTTATCATACCGGGATAAAATACTGCGCTGATGTCAGGTAATATATGATTTTCTGATATCAGTGGGATAAGATGGGTCTCTTCTTTCTCAATCAATGCAGATTGTCTCCAGCGGTAAGGTAATTTAATTCTGTATAAGGGGGCGGCTAATGTTTCTATATCTTCTTTCTTTAATTGAGCAATGGATAAACGTGAATCGGATATCCGTGTCAGAGGTCCATTAGGATCATTCCTGATTCCTGTTAGCAGTAAACCTAGTGGTGAAACATTATATTGTTCTAAATGTTTTAAAGCTGCATTTTCAATATGAAAGTCAAGTTCAACATCAAACCCTAAACCCGTATATTCATTTTTCGATTCGTGAGTTGGGATAAGGTTATTAATTAGTTCTTTACCTTCAAAAAACATCGAATAGGGTTCACCGATGAGTGACGCTATACCTGTTAAAAGATTTTCACTAATATTTCCTGATTTTGCTGATGGGGTATATTGGTTTGGTGATGGAGAAAAGAATATTTCACAATCTATTGGAACATTCTTTAAGATTATGTATGGTCTGGGATTTATAGATGCCCTCTGTTTATTTAGAGCTGATATTATCCTTATAGGTAGAAAAGACATCATTGCAGATCTTACTGCGTGAATATATGAATCACTCCCGGTAGAATCGTAATCAATTTTATTTAATGCTAAAAATAGGTTATGTTTTTCTTGTGTGGTTAATTGAAATAAATTCTGATAATCCATTTATCATTCTCTTTGAAAAATAATAATGTTAATAACCGAAAAAACAAGAATATGTTACATTTATTATTCGGTTTTAAAACTAAAATTAACAGAGAGTGTGATGTTAATCACCTTAAATAACTGATTGCATTTGATGGTCTTTTTGAACTATTAGGCTGCGATGGAAATTCTATTTATCATAGAGAGTGCTTTCGGTAACTTGATCGTCTAAAAATCAATTCAAATAGAGTGATATATAGGGGGACGAGTGTGTCGCAATTACGAGTAAACGTTAACGATTTTGTTAAATAGAATTACGGGATTCCTTTTGTAGAAATATTATCACAATTTAATATCAAATAACGTAATCTCTATCGTTAAGTTTTAAATAACCACTTAATTTATTCTGGCATGATTTAAAGTTATATTCCTATTATATACACGCTTAACTTGAAGATGCAGGATTCAGAACCTGGAAGTTGTCATTAATACGGTACGACAGGTTCCCGGCAAGTTCCGGTAATATTTCCGTAAAAAAGCGATGTATTGCCTGCCTGAACAAGGCCGTCGAGGCGAAATAATGGTTATTCCTGACCTGTTCATTCATCACCTTCCACAGCCTTTCACCAGCCCACTCCGGTGGTAACCGGCTCCGTCAAGGATAATATGAACCTTCTGACTGACCGGATAGGTTTCACGCAGGGCAATGAAGAACTCGGCGATGTGATAACTGTCGATACGGTCATATTCGCGTACCCCTGTTTTACTGATATCGGCCAGATTCAGGGCACCCATCAGGTTCAGACGGGTACGACTTCCCGTGGTTTTCACTGCGGTTTTCTGGCCTTTGCGCATCCAGCCATAAGCAAGTTTCGTCCCCTGCGTGGGATGGATGCCATCAATGAACAGGATGGGCTCATGGTCTCCGGCTTCCTGCTTCAGTTTCCCGTAGGCTTCCATAAAGGCCCGTTGCTGTTCTGCATTGAACTTGTGTGGCACACCGGTCGGTTAATGAGATGGTCACCCCCACCCTGTGAGAGGTACGCTAGCAGGGTATTTTATTTTAGAGGGAACCATCATGCAAAACGTTACGCTTATTGGTATCGATCTCGGTAAACATTCCTTCCATGTCCACTGTCAGGACAGGCAGGGTAACGCCCTGCTGCGTAAGAAGTTTTCCCGCACTCAGCTTATTAATTTTCTCGGTTCCTGCAAGGCTGCAACCGTAGTGATGGAGTCCTGCGGTGGGGCGCACTTTATGGCTCGCCGGATCGCTGATTTAGGCCATGAGGCAAAGCTGATTTCTCCGCAGTTCGTCCGTCCTTTTGTTAAGAGTAACAAGAACGATTTTGTCGATGCTGAAGCTATCTGCGAGGCAGCTTCCCGGCCCTCCATGCGCTTTGTGCCCCCCCGCACAGAAGACCAACAGGCGATGGCCGCCCTCCATCGCGTCAGAGACTCACTGATACGGCAACGCGTTAAAACCACCAATCAGATGCACGCTTTTTTGCTGGAGTTCGGCGTCAGTCTGCCGCGCGGTATTGCCGTGATACGACGTCTGGCCGCTGTGCGGGAAGAAAATGACTTTCCGCCTTATCTGGCAAGGGTTCTGAGCAGACTCCACAGTCATTATGTTTACCTCAGCGGAGAACTTGAGGAAGTCGATAAGGAACTGAAAACGCATCTGGCGGAAGATGAAACCGCGCAACGCCTGCTGACCATTCCTGGCGTTGGGCCGGTAACGGCGAGTCTGTTAGCCATGCGGCTGGGGGACGGTAAAAACTATGCCAGCAGCCGTGACTTTGCGGCTTCAACAGGGCGGGTTCCCCGCCAGTACAGCACGGGTGGAAAAACGACACTGATGGGCATCAGCAAGCGGGGTGATAAAAATCTGAGGCGGCTGCTGGTACAGTGTGCCAGGGTCTTTATGCAGCGGCTGGAGCATAATCCAGGGCGTCTGGCAGAGTGGGTGAACAGGCAGCTTGCCCGCCATCACTCGAACGTTGTGGCGTGCGCGCTGGCGAATAAACTGGCACGAATAGCCTGGGCCGTTACGGCACATCAGACGGTGTTCATTAAATAAAAGAGCCAACGAAAAACGGCGTTAGCTCAGTAAGTTAAGCAGTTACCATCTGGTTTTGCGACGACAGATAATTGATGACATGAACGGCATATCGGCCTGCTGATGAACCTGATATAAAAAATGGCTCTCTGAAGCCGACCGGTTTTTAAGGTTCGGCAGGCACGGAACTCATCGTGGCGCGGGCATGACTGCTCACCAGACGCCGAATAGATTTACGCAAGCCCACCATACATCAAAATTTGTGTTGCAAAAACGGGGGTGACCATAGATTTTATAGCTGAAGCCATTGTGGTGCAGCCATTTATTCATGCCGGGAATGCTAAAGGTAATATTCCAGAGCTGAGCAACATAGGCCACGATTTCATGGGTGTGATGGAAAAGATGTTGAGATAAGTGATTGATTAAAAAATCAGTTTGTTCTCGGAAAAGCAAACTATCAGACCCTCCATTATCAGATTTAAGTTTACCTTGATTAACCTGAGCTTCGCTTAAGGGAAGGGAACTAAAGTGCCTGAGGCACGATCAAAGTTTTTGCTAAAGACCTCAGCTTCGTTTAAAAATAGCGATCTCATTATCCCGTAGATTCAAGCTCGGTTTTTTAGGCTGGAATGTATAAGCAATAAGGCCGGCAGCAACCTCCAATAAAAAGCCGAGCTGACTGCGATGCCTTGAATGGGTTCTGTCGTATTAAGCAGTGTCCGGGTATCATGCCGTTTTTTTGTGAGAGCATAAAAAAGTCTGGGGCACTTGAGTTATTTAGCGGTAAAGTGGGCAACTCAACCGGACTATTACCCATTATCGGCCCATGAATACTTATACGTTAAAGTGGCTTCTTTAGCTGCTTTGCTACATAAATGCCCCGCACTTTTTTACGCTCTCCTATAAGAGATATCCGTGATGACATCTTCCAGCGTGTAGGTAAAGAATATTTTCCTGGATTTAAAATACCCAAGCATAAGAATAAAGTTCACCCTGGAGTTAACAGACCAACCTTGCGGTATTATCTGATGCTCCGTATCGGATAAGGTGAAATAGTATTCTCGTTCCTCCAAAGTAAATCGAGGCAGGCCAAAATAGTCCTGAATTTCAGGTTGAGTCAGTATAGTCAGGCGCTTTTTATTGGTATTCATTTTTTAATTCTTAATATGGCAGGGTGACATTGAGTATGTCACTTTATCTTTTCCTTACCACCTTTAATAGACATAGATTTATATACAGTTTATATTACATCTTTCCATCCGTATTTAGGCTAAAACAAGGCTGTCATTTAAACCTTCGTTTAACTGACACACCAAAAGCGAGAAAAAAGGTTTATGGCGCAAAAAATTGATGTTCGGGGTATAAAAGTCTCTGTCTTTTCCGACAAACAAGATGACTATATATCGCTATCTGACATCGCTAAGTACAAAGATGGCGACCGCGGTGATTACATTCTGCAAAACTGGATGAGAAACCGCAGTACCATTGAGTTTATCGGTTTGTGGGAACAGCTCCATAATCCCGATTTTAATTCCATCGAATTCGATGGATTTAAACATGAAGCGGGCGCAAACAGTTTCTCTCTCACGCCAAAACGTTGGATCACAACCACCAATGCAATCGGGATCATCTCGAAAGCGGGCAGATATGGCGGAACTTATGCACATCGGGATATTGCTTTTGAGTTTGCTTCCTGGATCAGCGCGGAGTTTAAGCTCTATCTATTAAAAGAATTCCAACGGCTCAAACAAGCAGAAAATGAACAGAAAAATCTGGAATGGAATGTTTCGCGCACTCTGGCCAAGGTCAACTATCATATTCATACAGAGTCAATAAAAACGAACATTATTCCCGCCCTGGAGCTTAACCCAAAAGCAAGAAACTTTGCTTACGCTAATGAGGCCGATATATTGAATCTGGCTTTGTTTGGCAAGACAGCCAGCGACTGGCGTAAAGAGAACCCGGAACTAAAAGGCAATATACGGGACTATGCCACACTGGAACAGCTTGTCGTGTTATCTAATTTAGAAAGCTTTAATGCTGAACTTATCGAGCAAGGCCTCTCTGCAAACGACAGGTTTCAAAAGCTGAATCGCGTTGCGGTCAGTCAAATGAAGATCCTGATAGAAAACAAATCCATTGAAAAACTTAAACAATTAAAATAGGTCGTTCATGCGAATTGGGTATACCCGTGTCTCCAAATCTGATGGAAGTCAGGTGCAGGATCTTCAACTGGATGCTTTACTTGCTGCCGGTGTTAATAAAGAAAACATTTATCAGGATGAAATATCAGGGAAGTCAGACAAACGTCCTGGATTGGATGCCTGTTTGAAAGCCCTCAGGCCTGGCGATGTATTAATGGTATGGAAGCTTGACAGGCTTGGCCGAAGCTTAAAACACCTGGTGAATACTATCCATGATCTTGCGGATCGAAAAATCGGATTTAAGGTATTGACCGGGCAAGGTGCAGAAATTGATACGACGACAGCCAGTGGCAAATTGGTCTTTGGGATTTTTGCCGCGCTGGCCGAATTTGAACGGGAGTTGATCAGTGAACGAACAAAAGCAGGACTGGCAGCAGCCAGAGCAAGAGGACGTGAAGGCGGGCGTTCTTTTAAACTCACAAAATCTCAGGTTCGCCTGGCACAGGCTTCCATGAAGAGTAGAGATTGTAGCGTATCTGAATTATGTGAAGAGCTTGGGATTAGCAGACAGGCTCTCTATAAGTATGTAGGGCCAGATGGGGCACTCAGGGAACACGGCAAAAGAGTCTTAAAATCTGAGCGCTAACTGAGTACTTTTTTTCCTCATCAACTTTGAACCCTATCGGGGGATGGGCAAAAATAGCCATATTCGTTTTCAAAGCGGAACAGCTGCACCGCTTCACCAGAAAACGTATTGTGCGTCAGGATGTGGCCGCTGCCGGCATCGTGGCCAAGTCCGAAATGACAGGCTGACAGGGGGAAGGAGTGCATGGCTTGTTCCTGGTAGCTTCCGTCAGCGGAAAGATACAGTGTGTTGCGATCGGTTTTTACGGTGAGTTTCATACTTCCTCGCTTAGAGTTCCAGGTGATCGGGACGGGTTCATCGTCTGTCAGTCGCAGACTGTTGTTCGGGTTATCGCGCGGAGCTGCAGGCGGCGTATCCAGCTCGTCTTCCGCTTCAGCGTCAGATTCAAATGCAAATGGCGGTATAACGTCTTCCTGCCGGTGAGCGACCGGAATAGCGGGGTCGCGGCGGTCAACATGGCGGTAATGGAGCAGATCCAGCTCAAGACCCAGCACGGCCGCCCGCACGGTCGGCGGGAATTTCGCCGCCTTTTCTTCATCGAGCGTCAGTCGGTAACTTTCGCACTGACTCCAGGCAATAACGCCACCGCCCTCAATGAAGAACTTGCCGCGGCCGGCGCTTGAAAGTGCATACCATAACGTGCGGTCCACGCCTTTCAGCCACCGGAAATTCGCGGATGGCAGCTGCAGGTCATCATCGAACAGCGCGTAGAGTAGCGAACGGGAGCTGCGGCGCCCCTTAGCAAACTCTCTGAACGCTTCGCACTGGCTGGCGACGGTCCAGAGCCCGGCGGCCAGCGAATAATCAGGGAAGCCGTCTTTAGTCCGCAGGCAGGAACGGTTGAGATCGTCGAGAATGGATTTGGCCGTTGGCCGGTCGCCCATAAACCGCAGATGTACAAACGAGGCTGCGAGCGCTTTTTCCCAGGGCGCCAGGGAAAGTGCCGCCCCTTCCGGAGCCAGGTTTACCTGTGACAGGAAGACTTTATGTGCGGCTTTTTTACGGAGGCGGCGTTTAGCGGTATCAATCAGGTTATGTTCCTGGGCAAACTCAACGGGTGACTGCGCGCTGCGTGCTTCTTCCGGTTCTTCATTCAGCAGCAGCTGATCGAGGTGGCCAAACCGGGCGAGGATATGGGCGATCCCCGGATAGTTTTTTACCATCACCCAGGGCAGGTTCCGGATGGTCAGTTTACGGGTCAGACGGTAGTAAGGATTGCGCGAGATAACCCAGACGAACAGCCCGATGATTAAAATGAACAGGGGAAAGAGCACGCTGGCCGTGTCGTTCATCACGCTGATAAAGTCCCACAGCGAAACTTGGTGATTATACCGCGCCGCCGACAGCAGCATGTCCCGGCGCTCGGCCGCATTTCCCGGTGTGATAGCGTCCGACACCCTGCCAGAAATCCCCCCCTTCGAGAATGATGTTGTATTTGAGGATGTAGGCACTGGCCATTGCAGAGGCGCAAAAGTCATGCTGAAGCTGCTCCGCTCTCACTCCAAAATCGGACGCCAGCTTATTCGCCCAGATGGTGTTTATCTGGAATGAGCCGTAATCGTAAGTGCCGTTTTTGTTTTTATTTTTCATTCCCGGTTTTCCGCCTTCAGTTAGCCACAAGGCGAGGAATCCACGGAGAGGAATGTGATAAATATGTGCTGCTTCAACCATACAGGTTGGCAGCGGGATTGAGGGCGGGGCATCAACCATAACAATCTCCTAATGATTTCTATTTCGAGTAAAAAATATACCATCAAAAGGAGATTTTTTTAAATCATTTTGGTGCGGATAATTGAGGGGCTGTCAGTGGGATTTTATTTGCCTTCGACAGATACAATGTTGCCCTCATTCGCATTTTCCCATGTCGGGATTTCGCCACTCAGCGTGCAGCGGAGTGTTTCTGTTCCGACGGTAAGTCGGGCGCCACTGCTGTAGTAATGGCTTTCATACAAGCAGGAGGTTTTCTTTTGTTCCGGGGTCAGTGTAAGTCCGGCATTCTGATCCTTTGCCAGCAGTTGTACAAGATGTTGGTTTGTCTGTACCTGCTCACCCAGAATGCTGCTCAGCAAAGAATCTGTTTTCGGCGCGGATACGCTCTGAGCAAAGGCACTGCAACTGATTACGGATGCGGTCAGAATAAGAGCAATATTCGTGTTTAATTTCATTTCACTTTCTCCATTAAAAAAAGCGGTAATCATTTTCTGGATAATTTAAATTAGGTCTGAAAACTGGCCTGTGTGTCAAGCCGGTTATGTTTAAAAATTAACAGGGGATAAAATGATTCAGTCGCGTAATAAATATCTGCAGTTTATGCTGGCTGCCTGGGCCATTACCTGGGGGCCATGTTTGTCATGGGGCAGGCCGTTCTGCTCAATGGGCTGGGGAAAAATACTATGTTCTTCAGTCATGGTGCTGTTCTGGTGCCCTCAATGATCAGAGAGCCGGGTGCTGATATAGTCTGAAAAATAAGTTTTCTCGCCCGCATGCACGTCCAGTGTGATTTAGACGTACCAGTGGATCCGCTGAGACACCCCTCTCAGCCCCTCACGGCACCCCAGTGCGAACGAGAGTTCTCGGAAGCGGGTCTCCTCTTTACCGGACCGGTTAGTCGCACTTTTGAATAAGATCAGCCGCAGCATTTTGGGAAAAGAGAGTAGGACGTCGCCCAGCGCTTTGTCTTATGGCGTCTGCAGGAGCAGGTTGAAGGAGGCCGGACGCCCACCGAAACACCCATTCCGTACAGAAAATTGCCAATGACCACGTTTTCATAAAGATTCACCGACTGCTTTTCCTCTTCATTTTCCTCACTGGTCCTGATTACACTCTGTGAGTCTGCATGCACGGGCCACGGATAATGAGTGTTAGCCACAGGCCAAGCGCATTTTTCCCCGACAGCACTTCAGCAGCAGCAGACAGCGTCCAGGTACAGGATACCCTGCGCAGCCAGACGGTATCCTTCGTCTTCTCCTGATATAACTATATCAGCGTTGCAATCATTATCTGCTGAAGTTGCGAGCACTTTCTGTATCTGGCTCGCCATTGCTTCATTTCTTCCGCCTTAACAATGCCACGCGTAAAGTCGAAGGCCGCAGGCTCTACCCCCCACGGATGTTCAGGTTGAGTGATAAAAAAAGGTGTCAGGCTGAAGCGGGTGATTAATTCGTCAACGCAGCAGCTCCCCCCCTTTTCACCCCCGGAAATACGAAGTTCGGCCGGAAAATCAAGCGACGAACGGTCAGCCTGATGCAAGCGACGGACTGCAGCAATGAACCAGGAGACACGGAAACCCGGATGAAGGAGCTCAAATGCGGCACGACTCTCGCCGCTTCTCATTGCCACCAACATGTCCTGCACATCAATGTCTCTGCATTTTTCAAAGTTCATATTCGGACTCCTGCATCAGTTACTCTTCAAGAGTGAAATCTTGTGCGTGCTGATAAGCAAGCTCCCGTTCAAGCAGCGCTTTCTTACGCCAGTACCCCCACCGGTATCCTGAGAGCGTGCCGTCTTTTTTTACAACGCGATGACAGGGGATCAGAATGGCTATGGTATTGGCCGCGCAGGCCTTTGCCACCTTCTGTGCCTCTCCTGGCTCGCCAATCTTTTCCGCCAGTTCGCCATAGCTCACACGTTTACCCGCCGGGATAGTCTGAAGCAGGGTCCAGACACGATGTTCAAAGGGGCTTCCGGAAAGAACAACCGGTATGTCTGCGGCTGTCGAGGGCGTATCTATGACGTTCCCGAGCTGACCGGAAAGGTATTGTAAGCGGTCGTCGTCACGAATGAGATCGGCTCCTGGATAGCGGTCCTTTAAACGCACTTCTCCGGTTGATAACGAAACGCCCGGTTCGAACATCACGAGCCCGTTTTCCGAAACGGCAAAGAAAAAATCCCCCAGAGAGCTGGTGCCCGTGGAATAAAATATTGTCATCATCATGCTTCCTGTTGAGGTTCGTTACGTCATTGTGACGCAACTGCAGCATGCAGCACTCTGCTTCTTGCTATGTAATTTCCCTTGCTGAAAAAGCAAGAAGCGGGGTGAATATTTACAGCCTTTCTCTACACTCCCTGCCTTATTCAGGGGGGAGTTCATGACGATAAAAACTGTAAGGCAATACCCTGACGAGATGCTTCGAAAGCGGGCTCGCCGGGTTGAAGTATTTGATGAGCGCCTGAGCCAGCTGGCCATTGATCTCCGCGACACCCTTTATCATCATGACGGCATTGGCCTTGCTGCACCGCAGCTGGGTGTGTCGTTGCGCGTGCTCATTGCCCTGCAGGGTGATGGGCATGATGGTTGCATTACGCTGGTGAATCCCCGTATTGTCAGCCTCAGCAGTATGAAATCGACCGAACGGGAGGGTTGCCTGTCACTGGGGGGCGTCTGGTGTCCGGTGACCCGCCCCACGTGGATTGCATGGCGGGCACAGGACATCACAGGAAAGGATATCGAAGGGGAAGCCGATGGCTGGCTGGCAAGAACCTTAATGCACGAAATCGATCATCTGGACGGAGTACTTATCAGCGATTATCTTTCCCGGAAGAAGCAACAGCAATTGCGCCGGCGCGGGCGCTGATGACTCATCCCGGACTCATTTTCACCCGCGGTGCGTTATTTCAACTAAGTAATAAATGAGTCGTTTTGCTTTACTGAACAGATATCATGCATAACCAAAAAGCAGGATGTAAACGCCACCACTTTTCTGCATCCTCTCTGTCTGACAGCATTCCGCTGGTCAGTCATGATTTCATGAAACAGGGCCGGCTAGGCAATATCACTTTTGGCCCGGTCAGCGGCAGTTCTGCGGATTCTGAACGCCTTATAATCCTCAAGCTGAGGAATGCGCCACAGATACCAGGCAGCAATAGTGCGGTAGGGTGCGCAGTTCTCACTGAGGGTTTTAAGTTCACGTTTACTCAGCGTGGCGATCGGCGAATGCAGATAATGCAGGCCTTCCACAATTCCGAAATCATCCAGGGGCATGATATCGATGCGCTCAAGCGTATAGATTAGCAACATTTCCACCGTCCAGCGCCCGATCCCTTTCAGCGACGTCAGACGGACAATCAGTTCATCGTCGCTCATCTTCACGGCCTGTTCGCGGGAAGGAACCAGTCCGGTTATCGTTCCGTTCGCAATGGCCTTCAGCGTGTCAGCCTTCCGTGCTGAAAAACCGCAGGCCCGGAGCACGTCCGGATTAGCCTCCGCGAGTTGCTGTGGCAGAGGAAAAGCGTCCACACCGGCCTCGTAAGCCGTCCGTAGTCGGTGAAGAATCGCATCGCCGGCTTTTGCCGTGAGTTGCTGATATGCAACGGCACGAATGAGGGCTTCATACGGCTCTCGTTCAGGTTTAGCTTCATGCCGGCAGGGGCCAATATCGGCGATCAACCGGGCCCAGCCTGGCTGGTCAGCAAGCCAGCGGGAGGCGTGGTCATACATTGCTTGACGCGTATCAAAAATCATGGGGTTCTCTTGCCGGCCTGGATGTCGGGACGCGAGGCTAACGCGACCGGGAGTAACATTTCCTCCGGTAATTTGCTTTTCATTTCCATAAATCCGGATCATCCCGCGTAATAAAAGAAACCCTAAATCAAATAGCAACATGCAGAGTGTTTATATTTTGCGCGATTCTCATAATCAGCGCCATCGTCAGCGACTGAAATTCGAGCTATTTGGACATCCGAATTAGAAAGCAAGGCGCGGAGTGTTTGCTTTTATTTCTTTCTGCACAATGACGCTCAGCTAAACAGGAGATAATTTCGATGAATACTTATTCAGAAAACATTCAGTACGCAATGGGGTTGTGCACTCTGGGAAATATTCTGGTCGCTTCCAGTGAAAAAGGCATCTGCGCCATCTTTCTGGGAGATGACGGCGAGGCGTTAATGAATGAATTGCGTACGGCCTATCCCCGTGCACGACTCACCGATCAGCAGCATACCATGCAGTCCCTTATGGAGAAGGTTGTGACCTTTATCGACACCCCGGAAACCGGCGTGACGTTTGATCTCGATATCCGCGGAACGGATTTTCAGCAGCGCGTCTGGCAGGCACTGATCGCGATCCCGACAGGTGAAATCCGGACCTATCAGCAGATAGCAACGGCACTCGGCGACGCGGAGGCCGTGCGGGCAGTGGCGGGTGCCTGCGCCGCAAACGTACTGGCGGTCGCCGTACCGTGCCACCGGGTGGTAAGAAAAGACGGTTCACTGTCTGGCTACCGGTGGGGCATTGAGCGCAAACGTCAGTTGCTGGATCAGGAGGCCAGGGCATGAATGCAGACCAACGCCTGTCCGACGCTGGTGAAATTCAGGCGCGATGCGATGCCATCGACTGGACGCTAATCAGTCGCGAGCTGAGCGCGCAGGGAAGCGCTGTATTTCTTGGGCTTCTGACGCCGGATGAGTGTGACGCCATGGCGGCACTTTACCGGCAGCGGCAGCTGTTTCGCAAACGAGTGGTCATGGGGCGACATGGTTTTGGGCGTGGAGAATATCAGTATTTTCACTATCCGCTGCCGACGCTGACGCAGACACTGCGCACGTTGCTGTATCCAGGACTCGCCGGCATTGCCAATAACTGGCATGAAAAACTGGGCATTACCATTCGTTATCCCTCAGAGCATGCGGATTTTCTGACGCGTTGCCGCGACGCCGGGCAGCAAAAGGCTACGCCATTGCTGCTGGCCTACGGTGAAGGCGATCATTGCTGTCTGCATCAGGATTTGTACGGCGAGCATGTCTTTCCTCTTCAGGTGGTGATTCTGCTGTCCGAGCCCGGGCGGGATTTTGAAGGTGGTGAATTTCTGCTGACAGAGCAGCGCAGTCAGATGGCTTCCCGTGCGGAAGTCGTTCCCCTGCGTCAGGGTGACGCCATCGCGTTCGCTGTCAATCAGCGTCCGGTCAGAGGGGCCCGCGGATATGCCCGCGCGGCGATGCGTCACGGCGTCAGCCGCCTGCATCGCGGCGAACGCTATACTGCCGGCATTATTTTCCATGATGCACAATCGTGAGGATGGCATGAATACATTGATAACGTCCGGGTTTTCGCGGATCCCGCTCGCCGATGAGGCCTTTTTACTGAAAGGCTTTCTGCTCGGGGAAGACCGGGAGATCCTGGCGGAAGTATCTGATCTTAGCCGTGAAGCGCCCTTCCGGCATATGGTCACTCCGGGGGGGTACAGTATGTCGGTATCAATGACCAATTGTGGGCCGCGGGGCTGGGTCACGGACAGGCAGGGGTACCGGTATGACACATGCGATCCGCTCAGCGGGCGGCCCTGGCCGGCAATGTCACCCCGCTTTCTCCGCCTGGCAGAAGCGGCGGCCGGGGCGTCGGGGTTTGCCGGGTTCAAACCGGATGCCTGTCTGATTAACCGCTACGTACCGGGTGCTAAATTGTCATTGCATCAGGACAAGGATGAACTGGATTTTAGCCAACCCATCGTTTCCTTTTCGCTGGGGCTGCCGGCGACCTTTGAGTTTGGTGGCCTGACACGTAAAGCACCCGTAACACCCTGGCAGCTTGAACACGGCGACGTGGTGGTCTGGGGCGGATCGTCCCGGCTGCGTTATCACAGTGTCCGTCCTCTGAAAAAAGGAACGCATCCTTTACTGGGTGACTACCGAATCAATATGACTTTCCGATGCGCGGGCTGAAGTGCTGACAGAGACAATTATCAGGAAGTAATGCTATGAGCGAAAACAATATCATCCGGCTGCCGCCGACGGCCATCACGCAGCCCCTGTCAGACTGTCGGGACAGGCCTGTAATATCTGAGCAGGAAAAACAAACAGTTATTGACGCGATGAGTATCTACACCGACACCGGCGAGGCAATGTGGGTCAGTCATGGGCGATGCCCGCAGCTGCATTTTACCGACGGACGAATTTTTATTTTCGGGCCGCACGGCGTGACAGGAGAGCATAAAAAACTGTGGGGCATTTATGTGGCAAAGCAGCTAAAGAAGCCACTTTAACGTATAAGTATTCATGGGCCGATAATGGGTAATAGTCCTGTTGAGTTGTCCATTTTACCGCTAAATAACTCAAGTGCCCCACACTAATGAGATGGTCGCCCTCACCCTGTTAGCGATATATTGACAGCGTGTGATTTATTTTTTTAAGAGGCCATCATCATGAACACTATCGCACTGATTGGTATCGATCTCGGC
>NZ_JBEJZY010000023.1:0-78106 GCF_040256935.1 Photorhabdus viridis | reverse complement strand
CGCCCGCAGAGTCAAGCGCTTATTTGCTTTGCTCTGCCTGGCCTCACACGCTTTGTCAGCGTTGTGTCGGTCAGTGGTGGCGCATTATAGGGTGTTCTTCGCCGCTGGCAAGCGTTTAATTACAAAAAAAATCCGACCGCTCATTAATCAAGCAAAAACAGTGCTGAATTGCGATTCCTTGCACAAAATGGTAAAAAAAGAGGCAGTTCCCTACCTCTTTATTATCTTCAGTTAAGTATAAAGTTATTGTTTTACCACTATATGACTATTTTCCACATCCAGAGTAACTGGTTTTCCTGGTAATAACTGACCAGAAAGTATCTTCTGAGCTAATGGGTTTTCGATTTCCTGCTGGATAGCTCGTTTCAATGGTCGTGCGCCATACACAGGATCGAACCCAGCCTCTCCTAGCATTTCCAACGCTTGCTGAGTAATAGTAACCTGATAGCCACGCTCTTCCAGACGTTTGTACAAACGTTGCAGTTGAATATCTGCAATTGCTGACAAATGCCGACGTCCTAATGGATGGAACACAACAACCTCATCAATACGGTTAATAAATTCTGGTCTGAAATGATGGCTAACAGTTTCCATCACCATATCTTTCATTTCACCATAATTTAGGTTACCAAAACGCTCTTGAATCATGTCTGAACCCAGGTTAGAAGTCATGATCACAACCGTGTTACGGAAATCGACAGTACGACCTTGTCCATCAGTCAATCGACCATCATCCAGCACTTGCAACAAAATGTTAAAAACATCCGAATGCGCTTTTTCCACCTCATCAAGCAAAATAACAGAGTAAGGCCGGCGGCGAACAGCCTCTGTCAAATAACCGCCTTCTTCGTAACCGACATATCCTGGGGGAGCACCCACCAGCCGTGATACTGCATGCTTTTCCATAAATTCAGACATATCGATACGCACCATTGCATCATCGCTGTCAAACAGGAAATTAGCCAAAGCTTTGCATAACTCAGTTTTACCCACTCCGGTTGGGCCAAGGAACAAGAATGAACCAATCGGACGATTTGGATCAGATAATCCAGCCCGATTGCGGCGAATCGCATTGGATACCGCATCTACCGCCTCATCCTGACCAATAACTCGTTTGTGCAACTCTTGTTCCATACGCAGCAGCTTATCTTTTTCACTCTCAAGCATTCTAGAAACCGGAATACCCGTCCAACGAGCAAGAATTTCAGCAATTTCCGCATCGGTCACTTTGTTACGGAGCAATTTCACAAGTTTACCTTCAGCTTGTGTAGCTGCGGCAAGCTGTTTCTCCAGCCCTGGTATTTTCCCATACTGAATTTCAGACATCTTCGCTAAATCACCACTACGGCGAGCTTGTTCCAGACTGATACGGGCATTTTCCAGTTCTGCTTTTATATTCTGAGTACCAGTAAGCTCAGCTTTCTCAGCTTTCCATTCTTCTTCTAGTTCAGAATATTCACGTTCTTTCTCAATCAACTCTTCATTGAGCATTTCAAGCCGTTTTTTACTGGCATCATCAGATTCTTTTCTCAATGCCTGCTGTTCCAGCTTTAATTGAATAACCCGACGTTCCAGACGGTCCAGCGTTTCAGGTTTTGAGTCCATTTGCATACGTAGACTGGCACCAGCTTCATCAATCAAGTCGATAGCTTTGTCCGGCAACATACGATCTGAGATATAACGATGAGATAAAGTTGCTGCCGCGACAATCGCAGGGTCTGTAATCTGTACATGATGATGTAGCTCATAACGCTCTTTCAGACCACGCAAAATAGCGATGGTATCTTCTACTGAAGGTTCTGCAACGTAGACTTTTTGAAAACGACGTTCGAGTGCCGCATCTTTTTCAATATATTGGCGATATTCATCCAATGTAGTTGCGCCTACACAGTGAAGTTCACCGCGGGCTAAAGCAGGTTTCAGCATGTTACCGGCATCCATTGCCCCCTCAGCTTTACCTGCACCAACCATAGTGTGCAATTCGTCAATAAACAGAATGATACTGCCTTCCTGTTTAGAAAGATCATTCAGCACACCTTTCAATCGCTCTTCGAACTCACCACGATATTTAGCTCCTGCTAACAATGCCCCCATATCCAGAGAAAGAACCCGCTTATTTTTCAGTCCTTCAGGGACTTCTCCATTAATAATTCGTTGAGCAAGCCCTTCGACAATGGCCGTTTTACCGACTCCAGGTTCACCAATCAAGACAGGATTATTTTTGGTACGGCGTTGCAATACTTGAATAGTGCGGCGAATTTCTTCATCACGGCCAATCACAGGATCAAGTTTGCCTTGTTCAGCACGTTCGGTCAGATCAATAGTATATTTCTTAAGAGCTTGACGTTGATCTTCCGCGCCTTGGTCATTAATTTTCTCACCACCACGCATTTGTTCTATTGCCTTAGTGATTTTTTCTTTTGTTGCTCCGACAGTTTTCAATATGTCACTCAATGTGCCACGCTCTTCCAGCGCTGCCAGAACAAATAATTCTGAGGAAATAAAATTATCCCCCGCTTTTTGTGCTAGTTTGTCGCACAAATTTAAATGACGAATTAAGTCATTAGATGGTTGCACATCACCACCAACACCCTGTACCCGCGGCAAACGTTCTAAAGCCTGCTCAAGCTGATTGCTGAAACGGCCTGCATCGATTCCAGCTAATGTTAATAACGGACGAACAGAGCCACCTTCTTGTTTTAACAGTGAGCCCATCAAGTGAATTGGTTCGATGAATTGATTATCATGTCCCAGCGCAAAGGACTGGGCGTCAGCGAGAGCAAGCTGGAATTTATTAGTAAGACGATCCAGACGCATAACACCTCCAATACTGATTTCAGAATTTTGCTACTGGAGATTAAATGAGGCCATTCCTCAAATATTCAAGGTGATTCTGAAAAGCAAATTATGAGGCATTTTCTTATGCGCCAGTGGATCGCCCTATGGGATAGGTTATATCAGCCAGATTAAAGTTGCCATACGTCCAGTGATCCCATCACGACGATAAGAGAAAAATTTCTCTTCATTACTGACAGTACACTCAATTCCGCCAAAAATCGCTTTTACACCAACAGATTGCAATTTTAATTTTGCCAGCAAATATATATCCGCTAAATATTTCTCACCAAAAGGTACAAAAGCTTTACTTAGATCAGAATTCTGTACAATGAACGCTTCCATAACTTTCCTGCCAACTTCAAATACTTTCGCGCCAATTGCCGGCCCCAACCAGGCTTGAATCTGATCAGGCTTAGTTTTAAATTGAGCAACCGTATTTTCCAACACTCCAGCGCATAGACCACGCCAACCAGCATGAGCGGCTGCAACCTCATCACCAGCAGAACTACAAAACAGTACTGGCAGGCAATCTGCTGTCATCACAGCGCAAACCTGCCCGGGAATGTTGGTGTAAACAGCATCAGCTTTATTATCTTCCACTGGCTGACCATCAAGCCTTACAACACGAGTGCCATGAACCTGTTCTAACCAGGCCGGCTGTTGAGGCAATTCTGCCACTTTAGCCAGAATATGCCTGTTTTTTTCAACCACATCAGGCTCATCGCCAACATGCTTACCAAGATTCAGACTATCATAAGGTGACAAACTGATTCCTCCCAAGCGGGTGGAGCTACAGGCTTTTATTGTCGGCGGTTGTGGCCAGTTTGGAAAAATAAGCGGTGTCATTTACCAATCCATTTCGTCTTTAAATGCTTCTGCATCTGCTTTTAATGCATTAATCAGAATAACCATATCTTCAGGTAAGTTAGCATGCCATTCCATTTCAATTCCGGTAATCGGATGATAAAGACGTAGCATTGTGGCATGCAATGCCTGACGATCAAAGTTGCGCATCACATCGCGGAATTCATCGGAAGCGCCTTTCAAAGGACGAGGGCGACCACCATACAGAGGATCTCCCACCAACGAGTGACTAATATGGGCCATGTGGACACGTATCTGATGCGTTCTACCTGTTTCCAACCGCAAACGCAAACGGGTATGCGCCCTGAAATGCTCCATCACCCGATAGCGGGTAATCGCAGGTTTTCCCATCGGATGTACGGCCATATGTGTGCGTTTTGTCGGGTGACGTGAGATAGGCTCTTTAACTATTCCACCAGCAGTCATACGACCAGTCGCTACAGCCTCATACTCGCGGGTAATTTCGCGCAGTTGGAGTGATTCCACTAAACGGGTTTGAGCAGGAACAGTTTTAGCAATGACCATAAGCCCTGTCGTATCTTTATCAAGGCGGTGAACAATGCCCGCCCGAGGAACATCGGCTATTTCAGGGTAACGATATAACAGAGCATTTAATACCGTACCGTCTGGATTTCCCGCACCTGGATGAACAACCAAATCACGTGGCTTATTTATTACCAGAATATCATCATCTTCATAGACAATATCTAACGGAATATTCTGAGGTTCCCAACGTGCGTCTTCCTCAATGATGGCATCAATTGAGATTTCTTCACCTCCAAGCATTTTTTCTTTTGGCTTATTGATTAATTTGCCATTAACCTGAACTCTGTCATCCAAGATCCAATCTTTTATGCGTGATCTTGAATAATCAGGGAACAATTCGGCCAAAGCCTGATCTAAACGTTGACCGAGCTGAGAATCGGCGACTGTTGTATTAAGTCGTATTTGTTGTGCCATATATTGTTTCTACACTTACGTTGAGTTTTGACGGCAAAGCCGTTTAATTTAATATAGTGTGCTATTGTAGCTCGATCTTTTGCCGGGAGCTTCATGGATAGTCTCCCAGAAAAACACTCAGAGGATAATCAACACGTGATGATACGCATAAAACATCTGGTGGCAGCAGCCACATTGAGCCTGGTACTTGCCGGGTGCTCTGGTAGTAAAAATGCTGTCCCAGACAGCCCACCTTCAGAAATTTACTCCGCTAGTCAGGAAAAGCTGCAAAACGGTGACTATAAACCTGCGATCTCGCAATTGGAAACCCTCGATAACCGCTATCCATTCGGCCCTTATTCACAGCAAGTACAACTTGATCTGATTTATGCTTATTATAAATCCTCTGATTTGGCAATGGCATTAGCTTCCATTGACCGCTTTATGCGCCTAAACCCAACTCACCCCAACATTGATTATGTTCTGTACATGCGCGGATTAACCTCACAAACATTGGATAACAGCCCCCTGCAAAGTTTCTTCGGCATTGACCACTCAGATCGTGACCCTGAACATTCTAGGGCATCATTCAGGGATTTTAGCCAATTAGTACGTTATTATCCTAACAGTCTATATGCTGCCGATGCCAGTAAACGTTTAGTGTCCATCAAAGAGCGCTTGGCGAAATATGAACTTTCTGTTGTGGAATATTATAACAAACGCGGCGCTTATGTTGCGGTGGTAAATCGAGCGGAACAAATGCTGCAAGATTATCCTGACACACAGTCAACCCTGAAGGCACTACCTTATATGGAAAAGGCTTATGCGCGTTTGGGTTTAACGGGACAGGCAGATAAAGTAGCAAAACTCATTGCTGCTAATCCAGTATAAAGAAACAGACAAAATAAAGCAGCAGTTCCGGCTGCTTTATTTTTTACTTAATAGAACACAAAAAAGGGCTGTTTATCAAGAGGGTTAATAAAGACTCAACTTATCGATAATGTCTCATAAACTTTCATTCCGCAATAGATATTCTTCGTATTTTTATCGCTAATCACAATTATTTCAACTAGTTGCCACACATCCAATATAAGGTGATTTAGATCACATTCTCCATAAAAAAGAAATGTATGCTGAAATTATTGAAGGTGGATAATCAATAATGAGAGGTAACTATATGATAGTGAACATTACCAGCAAACAAATGGAGATTACCCCGGCAATTCGCAACCACGTAGAAAACCGTCTGAGTAAACTAAATAAATGGCAAGTAAACCTGATAAATCCTCATATTATTCTATCAAAAGGCCCTCAGGTTTTTATGGCTGATGCAACCATAAGTATACCAAATGGTACGCTAGTTGCGGGTGCAAAGCATGAAGATATGTATGTTGCCATCAATGAATTGTTAGCAAAACTGGAACGTCAATTGAATAAAGTACAACATAAAGGAGAAGCACGCCGTACTTATAACAGTGTAAAAGAATCAAATCTTGATCCAGAAACACAACAATAAAATAACTATGGCTTGTCTCTAACGCGTCCGATTTGGGCGCGTTTTTTTATTGACAGAAACAACAACATAAGGTTAATTAGGGTACATTGTTTATACGGGCTATGAATATGATGAATACAAACCTGTTTTTCTTCTCCTTCTTTTTTACCTTCCCCTAAGGGGAGGCTTTCGTCCTTGAAGAAAGAACCAGAAGACGAACAGCAAGCCTCCCAATTGGGAGGCTTTTTTCTGTCCACTGCAAACATATTATTGTCAGAATATGAATAACTAATTAGGAACTCATTATGGATCAAAACAATTTGCTGAAAATACGGAAAAAAGTCAGCGAACTTGATTTAAAGTTACTGATTTTACTGGCAGAACGACGCCAATTAGCCTCTGATATCGCACAAACTAAGTTACAGAATAATCGTCCCATCAGAGACAAAGATCGTGAACGGGAACTATTAGATGTTCTAATTAAAAAAGGGAAAAACCATGGGCTTGATGGCTTCTATATCACCCGTCTGTTTCAAACGATCATCGAAGATTCTGTCCTCACTCAGCAAGCATTATTACAGCAGCACCTCAATCAAACACCTTACGATTCAGCTCGTATTGCGTTCCTTGGTCCTCGTGGTTCCTACTCTCATATCGCAGCCCGCCAATATGCAGCACGTCATTTTGATCAATTGATTGAATGCAGTTGCCATAAGTTCCAGGATATCTTCCCCTTGGTTGAAACCGGACAGGCTGATTACGGAATATTACCAATTGAGAACACCAGTTCTGGCTCTATCAATGATGTTTATGACTTATTGCAACATACCAGTTTGTCAATTGTAGGAGAAATAACGATTCCCATTAACCATTGCCTGCTAGTTGCAAGAAATACAGAATTATCACAGATAAAAACGGTTTACAGTCACCCTCAACCATTCCAACAATGCAGCCAATATATTAATCAATTCTCGCACTGGAAAATTAAATATTGCGAAAGCACCGCCGCAGCTATGCAGAAAGTCGCTGAACAGAATTCACCAGAAATTGCAGCTTTAGGCAGTGAAGCTGGTGGTGCGCTTTATCAGTTACAGGTTCTGGAACAAAATCTGGCAAATCAATCACATAATATTACCCGTTTTATTATCGTTGCCCGTCAACCTATCGAGGTTTCAGAACAGGTCCCATCCAAAACAACATTTATTATGGCTACTGGGCAACAAGCGGGAGCGTTAGTAGATGCACTTATGGTGCTAAAAGAGCATAATATCATTATAAGTAAACTGGAATCTCGCCCGATTAGCGGAAATCCGTGGGAAGAGATGTTTTATATTGATGTTCAGGCTAATATTCGTTCAATCAATATGCAACATGCCCTTAAAGCATTAGCGGAAATTACTCATTCATTAAAAGTATTGGGATGTTACCCAACAGAAAGTGTAGTTCCTGTCAGTCCATCCTGATTAAAAAGAACCGGATATTTCGATATCCGGTTCTTTTTAATTATTGACGATTATCATTCGCTTGTTGAAGCAATACTCTGCTCTCTTTCATGAAGTGAAGCGCATAATCACCAAACCATTTACTAACATCTTTAAAACTGCTGATAAAAGCCTGTTTATCCTGGTTTTCCAGTAACTCAAGCGCTTGTCCAAAACTTTGGTGATAACGACGTATAAGATCAATATTCTCTGGCGATGACATAATAATATCAGCGTAAAGCTGAGGATCTTGCGCAAACAATCGCCCTACCATAATCAGTTCCAAACGGTAAATTGGTGAGGATATTGATAATAATTGTTGTAAATCAGTATTTTCCTGTGTGAGATGTTGCCCATAAGCGAACGTCGTGAAGTGGCGTAACGCTTGGATAAAACTCATATTTTTATCATGCTGTTCAGCATCCATCTGATGCAGGCAAGCCCCCCAAATCAGCAGCTGTTCCAAAAACCACTGATAAGCTTCCTCCTGGCGTCCGTCACAGTAAACAACAACCTGTTTTGCTAAGCTGCCTACATCCGGCCCAAACATAGGGTGTAGCCCCAGTACTGGTCCTTTGTGCACATCAAGCATAGCCTGTAATGGTTTCTGTTTGATAGATGCCAAATCCACCAAAATACAATGATCAGGTAATGGAGGTAAGCGGCGAATAACCTCTTCTGTCAGATGAATAGGTACACTGATAATGACCATACCCGCACCAGTCAAAATCTGCTCTGCGTCAGGCCAATCTTGTGATTCCAGATTTTTAACTTCATAACCAGACAAAGTTAACAGGCGACCAAACAGTCTCCCCATTTTACCCAAGCCACCAACAATAACTATCGACCCCAATTGTGGGCAAAGAGTTTTAAACCCTTTGTCATTCTCGCTGGTATAAGACTCCCGCATAATACGACGCAGAATATCTTCAATTAAATCCGGTGGAACACCAAAATCTTCAGCCTCCTGCCGACGTGAAGCAAGCATCGCAGTTTCTCTGTCAGGCGCATAAATTGGCAACCCATTTTGGCTTTTTACCTCACCGACCTCTGCAACTAATTCCAACCTCTTTGCCAGTAAATCCAGCAAAGCTTTATCCATTTCATCAATCTTGTCCCGCAATTGAGATAATTCAGCCACCATACTTATTATCCTGCTTTTTTCAATATCGTAATTCTTTGCGACAATTGCGGACTGATTTGCTGATGCAATTTTCTCAGAACCGCTTCTGTAGTCTGCCAACTAATACAAGCATCAGTCACTGAAACACCATATTTCATTTCACTACGAGGTTGCTCAGAAGATTGGTTACCTTCATTAATATGGCTCTCCAACATAATCCCAGTGATAGATTGGTTACCCGAAATAATCTGCTCTGCTACAGAATCTACAACCTCGCTTTGGCGACGAAAGTCTTTATTAGAGTTACCATGGCTGCAATCAATCATCAAGGAAGGCAATAATCTAGACTTCATCATCTGCTGTTCACATTCCATTACATGTTCGGCGCTGTAATTAGGTGTTTTACCCCCACGTAAAATAATATGTCCATTCGGATTCCCTTGTGTTTGTAACAAACATACCTGCCCTGACTGATTTATTCCCATAAAACGATGTGGCATAGCGGCTGCACGCATCGCATTAATTGCCGTACTTAGGCTACCATCAGTCCCATTTTTGAAACCAACCGGCATAGACAGACCTGAAGCCATTTCCCGGTGCGTCTGAGATTCTGTCGTTCTTGCACCAATTGCCGACCAACTAAACAAATCTCCTAAATACTGTGGACTATTCGGATCTAAAGCCTCTGTTGCAAGTGGTAATCCCATTTTAACCAAGCTAATTAGTAAACGACGGGCAATATGCAAACCAGCTTCCACATCAAATGAACCATCCATGAACGGATCATTAATAAGACCTTTCCAACCCACTGTTGTACGCGGTTTTTCAAAATAGACACGCATTACGATGTACAGACTGTCATTTAATTCAGAAGAAAGTACCGCCAAACGATGAGCATAATCCAGAGCTGCATCCACGTCATGAATAGAGCAAGGGCCACATACGACCAGCAAACGGGGATCACGACGCTGAATAATATCAGCAATTATTTTACGTGCATTTGCAATAGCATGCAGATCATTACCACTGAGTGGATATTGTTGTTTTAGTTCTGCCGGAGTTATAAGAATTTGTTCACCACTTATGTGAACGTTATTAAGTACATCTTTTTGTATGAACATTTCGGCTGTCTCCTCAAATTGTCATTCTGTGTTAATTTATTTTTATGTATTTGACCAATAACATATCACGCATCGTAAAGAATACAATCCAAATGTGTAAATAAAATATAAATAGTGTAAATTTTTATTTACAAAAATGAACCATTAATCCAAATTATAAATACATCCGTATAGTTACTAATAATATTAAAATTATCCCAAACAAAAACACATTAGAAATAATTATTTATTTTAAATAAAGATTAATATTAAAACACAAGAATTAATGTTTTATTATTATGTGAATCTACCGTATATTTATATTTAAAATCACCAAGTAAAAACAAATAACATTAACAATAATATTTTATATTTCAATTAAATTATCTTAATTTATTTATATAAAATTAATTAACCATATTAATAAAATATTAAGTTATTTCAAACTCACTATTCCCAATAAATGAGTTCTATCTTCACGCCCAAAAATCATTCGCCCTAACGGAACAATACTATTGCATAATACTTCCGCAGGAATTGTTAAAAATATAAAAAAAGAGGCCAGCAATTGCTGGCCTCTTCAACGATAACTTTCGGATGTAACGAAAGCGTATTATTTGCTGTTCAGACGCTCTTTAATACGAGCAGCTTTACCAGAACGCTCACGCAGATAGTACAATTTAGCTCTACGAACAGCACCACGACGTTTAACGCTAATGCTGTCTACAACTGGGGAGTGAGTTTGGAATACACGCTCAACACCTTCGCCGTTAGAAATCTTGCGAACAGTGAATGCAGAGTGCAGACCGCGGTTACGGATAGCGATAACCACGCCCTCGAATGCCTGCAGACGTTTCTTAGAACCTTCTACGACCCATACCTTAACTTCCACGGTGTCACCCGGACGGAATGAAGGTACGTCTTGCTTCATCTGCTCTTGTTCAAGTTGTTTAATAATGTTGCTCATAATAATTCTCTTACCCTAGGTAAACTGATATATCAAAGACATTCATTCCCTTCAAGGAATATGTCTGGATTAATTCGTTGCTTCAGTTAGATGTTCCCGTTGGAACTCTGTCAGCAATATCCTTTGCTCGTCAGTCAGAGCTAGGTTTTCCAGAAGTTCAGGTCTTCTAAGCCAGGTCCGGCCAAGCGATTGTTTCATACGCCAGCGATTAATTTCAGCATGATTCCCCGATAACAGAACGGGTGGAACTTCCATGCCATCTAATACCTCTGGGCGGGTATAGTGCGGACAATCCAACAATCCATCAGCAAAAGAGTCTTCCTCAGCTGATGCCTGATGCCCCAAAACTCCCGGAATGAACCGGGAAACAGAGTCAATCATGGTCATTGCAGGAATTTCACCACCACTGAGCACGTAATCACCGATAGACCATTCTTCGTCAATCTCAGTTTGAATAACCCGCTCATCTATCCCTTCATAGCGGCCACAAATCAGAATCAGTTTCTCATTTGTTGCCAGCTCACAAACGCCTTGTTGATTGAGTTTGCGCCCCTGAGGTGAAAGATAAATCACCTTTGCACTTTCGCCTGCCGCAGTTTTTGCTGCATGAATAGCTTCCCGTAAAGGCTGAACCATCATCAACATGCCTGGACCACCGCCGTAAGGCCGATCGTCAACAGTACGATGCCGGTCGTAGGTAAAATCCCGTGGATTCCAGCATTCAATACTTAACAGGCCATTCTTTACTGCCCGGCCAGTTACCCCATAATCGGTTATTGCGCGGAACATTTCAGGAAACAGGCTAATAACCCCAATCCACATTACAGCGTCCCACTCATTTAAACCGTTTATAACCGGAGTTTAAAAACCAGGATCCCAATCTACTTCAATAGTTTTAGTAGCAAGATCGACTTTCTTGATAACCTGCCCATCAAGAAACGGAATCAGCCGTTCCTTGACACCGAATGCATCTTTCAGGTTTGCTTTAACTACCATTACATCATTAGAACCGGTTTCCATCATGTCATTGACAGTACCCAGGCTATAACCTGTTGTGCTTACTACCTGGCAACCCATCAGGTCTTTCCAGTAGTAATCACCCGCATCCAGTTCCGGTAGTTGTGCTGAATCTACGGTAATTTCGCAATTAATCAGTAAATTCGCAGCATCCCGATCATCAATACCTTTAATTTTGACGATCATATCCTGATTGTGGTGTTTCCAGGCTTCCAGTTCGATATGTTGCCACCGACCTGCCCGTTGGATAAACCACGGTTGATACTCAAAAATGTCTTCGGCATGTTCGGTGGAAGAAAAAACTCTGAGCCAACCACGAATACCATAAGTTGAACCCAGTTTTCCCAATACGATCGGACTCACAGGAAGTTCAAGGCTGGTTTGCTTGCTCATAGTTACCACCGCGACAGATTAAGCTGCTTTTTTAGCGTCTTTGATCAGTGAAGAAACACGATCAGACACAGTTGCACCCAGACCCACCCAATGTTCAATGCGGTCCAGATCTAAACGCAGTGCTTCTGCTTTCCCTGTTGCGATAGGGTTGAAGAAGCCAACGCGTTCAATAAAGCGACCATCACGCGGGTTGCGGCTATCGGTCACTACTACTTGATAAAACGGACGCTTTTTTGCGCCGCCACGAGCTAAACGAATTGTTACCATAACATCCTCATTAGTTAACAAAACAACCAAACTCCATCGAGGAATGAAGTCCGGCTGTCAGATAAAAAGCCCGAAAAGTTTACTCACTTTGGCGCAAAAAGCAATCCAAAGTGGATATTCTTCGAGACTTTATCAATTAACGGCCCATAAATCCGGGTGGCATCATGCCTTTCATGCCTCGCATCATTTTTGCCAGACCACCTTTCTTCATTTTTTTCATCATGCGCTGCATTTCATCGAATTGTTTAAGCAGGCGGTTAACATCCTGAACCAGAGTACCGGAACCACTGGCAATACGGCGTTTACGAGAACCTTTGATAATTTCCGGCTTTTCTCGCTCTTTACGCGTCATGGAATTTATAATAGCTTCCATTTTCACCAGCACTTTATCATCCATCTGAGATTTGACTGCATCAGGCACCTGAGACATTCCCGGCATTTTGCTTAACATGCTCGCCATACCCCCCATATTGCGCATCTGCTTAAGCTGGTCCAGAAAGTCATTTAAATCGAAACCATCACCTTTTTTTAGTTTAGAAGCTAGCTTTTCCGCTTGGGTACGATCGACTTTACTTTCAATTTCTTCAATCAGGGAAAGAACATCTCCCATCCCAAGAATTCGAGAGGCAATACGATCCGGGTGGAAAGGCTCCAGTGCATCAGTTTTTTCACCAACACCCAGGAATTTGATTGGCTTACCCGTGATATGGCGAATAGACAGGGCAGCGCCGCCACGAGCATCACCATCAACTTTAGTCAACACCACTCCCGTCAGCGGCAATGCTTCATTGAAAGCTTTTGCAGTATTCGCGGCATCCTGGCCCGTCATGGCATCAACAACAAACAGGGTTTCCACTGGATTAATGGCTTCATGAACCTGTTTGATTTCATCCATCATGGCTTCGTCAACATGCAGACGACCAGCAGTATCCACCAACAGCACATCATAGAATTTCAACTTGGCATGCTGTACAGCTTTCGTCACGATATCGACCGGTTTTTCCTGAGCATCAGAAGGGTAGAAATCAATACCGACTGCCTGCGCCAACGTTTCAAGCTGTTTGATCGCGGCCGGACGATAGACGTCAGCAGATACCACTAAAACTTTTTTCTTTTGTTTTCCTTTCAGAAAATTACCCAGCTTAGCAACGCTGGTCGTTTTACCTGCACCTTGCAAACCGGCCATCAATACGACAGCCGGAGGTTGGGTAGAGAGATTCAGTTCACTGTTAACTTCTCCCATCGCCTTAACCAGTTCATTCTGAACAATTTTGACAAATTCCTGTCCGGGAGTAAGGCTTTTGTTAACTTCGTGGCCTACCGCGCTCTCCTTAACACACGAAATAAAGTCACGCACTACAGGCAATGCAACATCAGCCTCAAGTAAAGCCATGCGAACTTCGCGCAGTGTCTCTTTAATATTGTCTTCAGTCAGTCGCCCACGGCCACTGATATTGCGCAATGTGCGCGATAGTCTGTCGGTTAAATTATCAAACATTGTCTCTGCTCAATTTTTAAAAATGGGCTACCTGTAAGCGTATTTTGAAAATTATAACACGATGATAAAGGGATCTCTGCACAGAGATTCACACGGATGATTAACAACGGTTGGAGGCTATCCTTGCTGGCGTTATACTTAAGTTTTAATTCACCTAAAATTATCGCTAAAACGACTAACGCTATGCCAGTATTCTCTATAATTGCTTTATTCGCTTATTTACTCAGCCTGGTACTGATTATTCCCGGCTTACTGCAAAAACCGAATGGATACCGCAGACTGGCATTGCTTTCAGCGATTATCGCTTTAATCTGTCATGCTATCGCACTTAAATACAAGATCTTTCACGTCAGCAGTGGGCAAAACCTCACACTCTTGAACCTAGGTTCCATTGTCAGCTTACTTATCTGTATCATAATGACAATTGTCGCTTCCCGTGGACGTGCCTGGTTCCTACTGCCCATTGTCTATAGTTTCGCCATGATAAATCTGGCATTAGCCAGCTTTATGCCCGGTGAATTCATTACTCATCTGGAAGCCAGCCTTGAATTATCTATTCATATTGGCTTGGCTCTGCTTGGCTATGCGACTTTGCTTATCGCTGCACTATATGCTCTACAACTTGGGTGGCTGGATCATCAGCTTAAAAACAAAAAGCTGACATTTACTCCGGATATGCCCCCACTGATGTTCATCGAACGCAAAATGTTCCATATCACTCAGGTTGGCGTAATATTACTGACTCTGACACTCTGTACCGGCATCCTTTATATGGATAATATTTTCAGTAAGGAAAACATCCATAAAGCAGTTCTGTCTATCATCGCGTGGTTTGTCTACATTGTTTTATTATGGGGCCACTACCATGATGGATGGCGTGGTAAACGAGTTATCTGGTTTAATCTGATTGGTGCATTTACCCTGACGCTTGCCTATTTCGGCAATCGATTATTGCAAGAAATCATGATTTATTAAAAACATGACATGATGTCCAATCAGCATCAATATTGGGAAGGAATTTTGCTTTGGAGCATGTCTCAACAAGCACATTAATTATCATTTTAATCATTATGCTTCTCGTTTCAGCGTACTTCTCCGCTTCTGAGACAGGTATGATAACACTGATTCATACCGTTGGAGGTATGCTACAACTCCGCCCCAACGGTATATTCCTGCTAATATCTCATCGAAAAAATTCGAAATTTCATTGCTGTTATAGAACTATACATGTAATTCTGTCAGCTTTTCTTCTGGTAATGCCAGTTCATCATTCTTATTAACACGAACATCTGAATCAAGAATATGGCGAGCAATATCCTGAGCCTCTATCAGTGAATGCATGTGATAAGTACCGCACTGATAAATATTTAGCTCTGGGATCTGAGTCTGATCTTTCACTTTCAATACATCGGCCATTGCTGCTTTCCACGCTTCAGCTACACGTATTTCTGCTGGCGCGCCAATCAGGCTCATATAAAAACCAGTTCGGCATCCCATTGGCGATATATCAACAATTTCAACACCATCACCATTGAGGTGGTTGCGCATAAAACCAGCAAACAAATGCTCAAGTGTATGAATACCCTTCTCAGGCATAACCTCTTTATTTGGCACACAGAAGCGTAAATCAAAAACTGTGATGGTGTCACCATGAGGCGTTTTCATGGTCTTAGCAATTCTTACAGCTGGTGCAGCCATACGGGTATGGTCAACAGTAAAACTATCTAGTAAAGGCATTTCTTCATCTCCACAAAAAATTCAGATTTTTTTACAAGCAAATGAAACCTTTTCATCTACCACCGGTCGTAAAGAATGAAAGACGCGCAATTATTGCCATTCCTATTTTTCCAGAAGTTTTTATTTGGCCACTATTATTAGTGGCCATTTTCTTCTCTAGCATCCTGCCTGTTGTTTCAGATATTCATCAAAACTGATGGTATCTCCATATTCCAACGCGTCTTGTCGCTCCACGGAGGCCCTTCGTTCTATAGCGAACTGTTCGTCGCTAATAACCTCATATTTTTCATTGACTAATTGCTGATGATATCTATCTGCCAATTCCAGCCCAAAGCCGCCAATGCCCTGAGTCTTCATTCTTTCCAGCACACGAGCCGATAAGGTCAGTGATGAATCATCAAACATAGCAATCAATTCTTCGCAAACTTTCCGATATTGCGTACCAGAACAACTATCCAGTATTTCAGCAACCCGTTTCAAGTCATTGAATAATTCTTTGCCAACTTTAGCTAATGGTTCCTCTACGCTGCCACAACCAAGGCCAATCACTTGCCCTGGTTTACGCCCTTCAAGGATCACTCTATTCCAGTTTTTGCGGCAACACTCTAACTCATCACTACTCATTTCCGGCGCTTCGGCAAGTACACACCATATTAAGAATAGGTCAAGAAAGCGAATTTGTGTTTCATTGACTCCAATCGCGGTAAATGGATTAATATCTAATGAACGAACTTCGATATATTCCACCCCTCCACGTAGTAAAGCATCAGAAGGCGATTCATTCCCTTTTGCAACACGTTTAGGCCGGATTGGCGCATACAACTCGTTTTCAATCTGTAAGACGTTTGTATTGAGCTGAATATATTTGTCACCTTGTTTAATGCCCAACTTAGCAAACTCGTCAGACGGCTTGTGAATCGCTTTTTTCAGCCCTTCAACATAGGTACGAAGGTTATTAAACGTAATATTCAGATCACGCTGTGATTTATTGGTGTATCCCAAATCACTCATTCTTAATGAAGTAGCATAAGGCAAATAGCAAGCTCCATTTTCTATGCGCTCAAAAGGCAAAGAAGTCTCTCTACCACGCAAGAATGAAGAACAAATTGCTGGAGAAGCGCCAAACAAGTAGGGAATTACCCATCCAAAACGATAGTAATTGCGGATCAAACGGAAATAACCATCTGAGATCTGCTCTTTACCACTCTCTGCATCTTCAACGCCAGCCCATGCCTGCCAAAACTCAATCGGCAATGAAAAATTGTAATGAACCCCAGATATGGTCTGCATCAAAGCGCCATAACGGTTTTTCAGCCCTTCACGATATAACGTCTTATAACGACCAATATTCGATGTACCATACTGAGCCAGAGTAATGTTCTCTTCCGCATCAATAAAGCATGGCATACTCAAAGGCCACATTTTTTCTTTGTCCAACACACGCGCTGTATGACGATGAATATCGCTAAGAAATGAAATAGTATATTTTATGTCATCATCGACTGGTGTTATGAATTCTAACAATGATTCAGCAAAGTCAGTCGTAATCCATTTGTGCGTAAGCGCTGCGCCAAGTGCTTTAGGGTGCTCCGTCGCTGCCAAATCACCCTCTGAAGTAACACGCAATGTTTCACGCTCAACACCGCGACTAATTCCCTTTAAAATTGTCGGATGCGCCTCTAGCCATGATAGAGCCTTTGATACGTCCGGGATCAATTCGACCTCCCGTAGTGTTTTAGAAGAATTTTTATAAGGGTTTACTTTATCTTAAACAAGCCAAATTGTCGCTGATTAGATATATAAGCAAAAGTATTTCAGTGCCATACAGGGGACAGGTTGATTTACAGCAATACAGATGAAGAAAAAGCCCCGCTTTTTAGGCGGGGCTCTTAATATGGTGCATCCAGGAGGATTCGAACCTCCGACCGCTCGGTTCGTAGCCGAGTACTCTATCCAGCTGAGCTATGGATGCGTGTTCAGTTTGTTACTCTGGTAAAAAACAGTAGTTGCTTTGATTACCTGAATGGTGCCTTAGACGATTTCATCTTAAGGTTAAATATGGTGCATCCAGGAGGATTCGAACCTCCGACCGCTCGGTTCGTAGCCGAGTACTCTATCCAGCTGAGCTATGGATGCATGATCAGTTTGTTACTCTGGTAAAAAACAGTAGTTGCTTTGATTACCTGAATGGTGCCTTAGATGATCTCATCTCAAGGTTAAATATGGTGCATCCAGGAGGATTCGAACCTCCGACCGCTCGGTTCGTAGCCGAGTACTCTATCCAGCTGAGCTATGGATGCGTGGTCTTAAATGGCGGTGAGAGAGGGATTCGAACCCTCGATGCAGCTTTTGACCGCATACTCCCTTAGCAGGGGAGCGCCTTCAGCCTCTCGGCCATCTCACCGTACGCTTTCTTTCGAGCTATTTTTCGAACTGTGGCTCAGAACTTTTATTTAAGCTCCTCGTCACTGCGTGGCGCACATATTACTTTCCCAGACTTATAAGTCAAACAATTTTTCTAAACCTGTGTTTGTTTGGATACTTCACGCACAAGATGGATAGTTTGACGACAAAAAGTGCATTTTGTCAGCAATAAATGATCTGCCTTCAATTGAAGTATATGCAAGCCATTATTTCCCACAAGCATTATGGACGTTGCCTTTTCTTACAATAGAAAAACAAAAAAGATGGGAAAATAGGTAAGCATTTAAGAATAAAGAGAACAAACTACTAACAGAGATGAGATGCCTCAAAAATGGCGCCCGGTTCTGACATAGGACGCCAACTTAGAGTCAATAAGTTGTTGGCTGAGATTTTTCGGCCTGAATCCGCTGATAAATTTCTTCACGGTGAACAGA
Organism: Photorhabdus viridis; assembly: GCF_040256935.1. Taxonomy (NCBI): domain Bacteria; kingdom Pseudomonadati; phylum Pseudomonadota; class Gammaproteobacteria; order Enterobacterales; family Morganellaceae; genus Photorhabdus; species Photorhabdus viridis. The sequence goes on along the minus strand of NZ_JBEJZY010000023.1, from coordinate 59,529 downwards.
AACTTCTTTAGGGGCATTTACACCAATACGAACTTGGTTACCTTTAACCCCCAGTACTGTAACTGTTACCTCATCGCCTATCATGAGCGTTTCACCAACTCGACGAGTCAGAATAAGCATTCTTTGCTCCTTGAAAATTTAAAAGAGTCGGGTCTTTAGGTTTCCCCGCTATTATCCATCCAAACACCGTGAAAACGTAAAACAATGTTATATGCTTAAAGTATAAGCAATTTTGAGCGCATTTCCTACATATATAGTTTAGCTAAAATAAATAAATGTGCGCTCAACCTTTTAACAATTTCACAACAAGATTTCAAGGCACCATAAAAACAGCTATCATGGCGCCCTTTAAACTCAGGTAATTCAGGTAAGCCGTGATGCTACCCACTCTTCCACGCTATCCAAAGCAGAAGGCAACGCTTGAACATCAGAACCACCTGCTTGGGCCATATCAGGGCGACCACCACCTTTACCACCGATTTGTTGAGCTACAGAAGAAATTAACTCACCTGCTTTTATTCTAGCAGTCAGATCCTTTGTGACACCAACAATTAGGCTGACTTTATCATCACTTATAGTAGAAAGCACAATAATTGCTGAACCCAGTTGATTTTTCAGATCATCAACCATAGTTCTCAGCATCTTAGGCTCTGTATTACTCAACTGGCTAACCAGCAACTGCACACCGTTAACGTCTTTCGCTTTACCTGCCAAAGAAGAGCTTTCCTGTGTAGCTTGTTGATCTTTAAGCTGTTGGAGCTCTTTTTCCAATGCTTTGGTTTTATCCAGTGTCACCCGTACTTTTTCACTCAAGTTATTGATATCACCTTTCACCAATTGAGCAATATCCTGAAGCAAATTAGCTTGTTGGTGCACAGATTCCAACGCTTTTTTACCTGTAATTGCTTCAATCCTACGAATACCCGCAGCTGTTCCGGATTCAGCAGTAATACGGAATAAACCAATGTCACCAGTACGGCTTGCGTGAGTCCCGCCACATAATTCAGTGGAAAAATTCCCCATTGACAGTACACGAACTTGTTCTTCGTATTTTTCACCAAACAGAGCCATAGCACCTTTGGCTTTTGCTGCTTCCAAACCCATCAATTCCGTCACAATCGGTGAATTCTTACGAACTTCAGCATTAACCAAATCCTCAACCTGACGGATCTGCTCCGGTTTCATTGCTTCAAAATGAGAAAAATCAAAGCGGAGATATTTATCGTTAACCAAAGAACCTTTCTGAGATACATGCTCACCCAAAATCTGACGTAATGCAGCATGCAACAGATGGGTTGCTGAATGATTCAAACGGATTGCATCACGCCGTTCTATATCAATAACAGCATTGACCTTATGGTTCACACTTAAGGTACCCTTTGCAAGCTTACCAATGTGGCCGATAGCCTGACTGTATTTTTGTGTATCAGTAACATCAAAAGCACAATTGTTATTGCTCAGAATACCCCGGTCACCAACTTGTCCACCGGACTCAGCGTAAAAAGTGGTCTTATCCAGTATAATAATCGCGTCTTCACCAGCTTGAATTTGATTAACTGATTCGCCATTACGGAAGATAGCTGTTACTGTTGCCTGCTGTTCGTTATAATCGTAGCCAGAGAAATCACTGCGTTCATCAACTTTGATCAATTCATTATAATCAGTGCCGAAACCACTTGATTCACGTGCCCGACGACGCTGATTTTCCATTGCAGCGGCAAAACCGTCTTCATCAACCTTAATATTGCGCTCACGGCAAACATCAGCGGTTAAATCCACAGGAAAACCATAGGTATCGTACAGACGGAAGGCGGTTTCACCATCCAGAATATCACCGGACAGTCTTGATAGTTCATCGTCCAGTAATTGAAGACCGCGTTCCAGAGTACGGGCAAATTGCTCTTCTTCTGTTTTCAATACCTGCTCAACAATGGCTTGCTGACGCTTAAGTTCCTCTCCCGCAGCACCCATCACGTTTATCAATGGAGCAACCAATTTATAGAAGAAGGTATCTTTGGCACCTAACATATTACCGTGACGAATAGCCCGGCGGATAATACGGCGCAGAACATAACCACGGTTTTCATTGGAAGGAATAACGCCATCACAAATCAAGAACGCACATGAACGGATATGGTCGGCAATAACCCGCAGAGATTTATTACTCAGATCATCTGTAGCACCAGTGACACCAGCCACAGTAGCAATCAACTCACGGAAAAGATCAATCTCATAGTTGGAATTAACGTGCTGCAATACAGCAGCAATACGTTCCAACCCCATACCGGTATCTACAGATGGTTTTGGCAGCGGCTCCATCGTGCCATCAGCATGACGGTTGAACTGCATAAAAACGATGTTCCAGATTTCAATATATCTGTCGCCATCTTCCTCTGGACTTCCTGGCGGGCCACCCCAGATATGATCACCATGATCATAAAAAATTTCAGTGCAAGGGCCACAAGGGCCGGTATCACCCATCTGCCAGAAGTTATCTGATGCGTAAGGAGCACCTTTATTATCACCAATGCGGATAATTCTTTCTGCTGGTATTCCAACTTCATTTTGCCAGATATCATAGGCTTCATTATCAGTCTGATAGACAGTCACCCATAATTTTTCTTTAGGCAAATTGAACCAATCCTTGCCAGTCAGAAGTTCCCAAGCATAACTAATAGCATCATGTTTGAAATAATCACCAAAACTAAAATTACCCAGCATCTCAAAGAAAGTATGATGACGTGCGGTGTAACCTACATTTTCTAAATCATTATGTTTACCACCGGCACGAACACAGCGCTGAGCAGTTGTTGCTCGGGAATAAGATCTTTTGTCCTGTCCAAGAAATACATCCTTAAACTGGTTCATCCCTGCGTTAGTAAACAACAGTGTTGGGTCATTATTTGGCACCAAAGAACTGCTTGGTACTACCTGATGCCCTTTAGTATGAAAAAAGTCGAGAAACGCTTGACGGATCTCAGCGGTGCTTTTGCTCATAATTGTCCCGAAATCAAGCTGGAAAAAACAGATTTATGAATTGGTTAGGTGGAATATTTCATCACCCATTTTCAACTCACGAATAAACAAAGTGGGGATAAGATAAAATTTCTTCCATTAGAAGTAAAATCCCAGATACATCCATTCGCTGGCAGCATTGTAAATCGTCTGGATATTTTCTGAAAGCATGATCGCATAATATGGATAATACTTGCTTTCTGAGAGAAGAAACCGCGTCATTATTAACGCGGTTAATAAGTTTGATGGCAAAACTTTTACAGCTTTAATACCAGAATACAGGCTATCAATATAATTAGATTAGAATTCTTCGTTATTCAGCTCTTCGTTTTCGTTGCCTGCATAATCAGAAGCAGCACTGCTGAACTCCCCAGCATTATGCAGTAGCATTTCGCGTAATTTTTTATCCAGCTCAGTAGCAATTTCAAGATGTTCTTTCAGGTAGATAGTCGCATTCGCTTTGCCCTGACCAATTTTATCGCCATTGTAGCTATACCACGCACCTGCTTTTTCTATCAGTTTATGTTTCACACCCAAGTCGATCAATTCACCATAAGTATTGATGCCTTCACCATACATAATCTGGAATTCTGCTTGCTTAAATGGCGCCGCCACCTTATTTTTCACAACCTTAACACGAGTTTCGCTACCAACGACTTCTTCGCCATTTTTCACAGAACCAATACGGCGAATATCCAGACGTACAGAAGCATAGAATTTCAGCGCATTACCACCGGTTGTGGTTTCGGGGTTACCGAACATCACACCAATTTTCATTCGGATCTGGTTGATAAAGATCAGAAGAGTATTGGAACTTTTCAGGTTACCCGCCAGTTTGCGCATTGCCTGACTCATCATACGAGCAGCTAACCCCATATGAGAATCACCAATTTCTCCTTCGATTTCAGCTTTTGGTGTTAAAGCCGCAACGGAGTCGACAATAATGACATCAACCGCGCCGGAACGTGTCAACGCATCACAAATCTCAAGAGCCTGTTCCCCGGTGTCTGGCTGAGAACACAACAGGTTATCAATATCAACACCCAGTTTCTTCGCATAAACAGGATCAAGGGCGTGTTCAGCATCAATAAACGCACAGGTTTTACCTTCACGTTGTGCTGCGGCAATAACCTGTAATGTCAACGTTGTCTTACCAGAAGATTCCGGGCCATAGATCTCAACAATGCGTCCCATCGGCAAGCCACCAGCACCTAATGCAATATCCAGTGACAGTGAACCAGTGGAGATAGTTTCAACGTCCATTGAACGGTCTTCGCCCAGACGCATGATGGAACCTTTACCAAACTGTTTTTCAATTTGACCCAGTGCCGCTGCCAGTGCTTTTTGTTTATTTTCATCAATAGCCATTTTTACGCCCTCGTAAGCAATGAAAGGGTTACCTCACTGCCGATGAATAATTTTTAATACCAAAATGTCGCCTGCAATTATACTGTATGATCATACAGTATCAAGCTAATTTTTTACAATCTCTGATAACAATGTCTTCAGAGCATAAATTGCGGATTGAAGGCGTACTTCATTTCGATCACCGTTAAAACAACAATGACGGGATACAACTTCCATCCCATTTACTGTGCGATATGCAAACCCAAACCACACTGTACCAACAGGCTTTTCTTCACTTCCACCATCAGGCCCGGCAACACCACTGACAGAAACCGCCAGATCCGCGTGCGCTGCTTGCAATGCCCCTGCCGCCATCTCTCTCACAACCGGTTCACTGACAGCGCCATATTGTTGCAAAGTGGTTTCTGATACACCAAGCATCTGATGTTTGGCTTTATTACTGTATGTCACAAAGCTCCGGTCAAAGTAAGCAGAGCTACCGGCAATATCTGAAATTGCTTTTGCCAACCAGCCACCTGTGCAAGATTCAGCACAGGTCACCCACAATTTCTGTTGTCTCAGTTTCGTTCCCAGTTCAATACTAAGCTGAGCCAGAATTTTTTCATCCATAAACACACCTTTTATCCGGTAAAAGATCAATTTTTCTGAAGCTGGTTCCAAATCCACAAACCGGTGATTGTCAAAGTAAACAACACACCAAAACCTATCCCTGCTATGACAACCGGAACACCTATTTTAATGACCAATGAATATAAGCCAAGCATCAGTAACATGGCGGTATTCTCACCCAAATTCTGTACTGCGATTGCATTACCGACCCCAACCGTTTGCCTGCCGCTTTCCTGCAATAACGCATTCAGCGGAACAATAAACAGGCCGCCAAAAATGCCAAGAATAATGAGTATGACGTGAGAAGCCCAGAGACTCTGCTGAACAGCAAAAATCACCACCATCGCACCAATTAAAATACCGGCAGGCATACAACGGCGGACGGTTTTCAGTGTGATAAAACGAGCAGCTCCCCCTGCGCCGATAATAATCCCGACAGCAACCATCACATTAAGTACTGTCGGCGTACTGTTATCAACAATTCCCAAAACAACAGGCACCCATAAAACCAACAGAAATCTCAGTGTGATCCCCGCCCCCCAGAACAGACTGGTTCCAACCAAAGAAAATCGTGCTTCTTTGTTATGCCAAAGAATACAACAGGTTGAAGTAAAATCTGTCAGCATCTTTTTCAGGTTCCAGCCCTTCGCCTGGCAGGCTGGCGATAATTGCGGGATAAAGAAATTAACAATGACAGCAATGCCATATATCAGCGCACAAGTAAATAATGCGGCGGTCAAGCTCCAATCAGACAAAAGCCCCCCCGCCACAGAACCGATGAGAATAGCAGCTATAGTTGAAGCCTCCATCAACCCATTAGCTTTTACCAAGCGATCACCATCTGTCAATTCAACCAAAATCCCGTATTTGGCCGGTGAATATGCGGCTGCCCCAATCCCAACCAAAGCATAGCCAAAAAAGGGATCATAACCCAGGCAAATACTCAGCGCGCCTAATAGCTTGAAGCTATTGGCAAACAGCATCACACGGCCTTTTGGAAAACGATCTGCTATTCGCCCGACAAAAGGCGCCAACAGGATATACGCAAGGACAAACACTATCTGCAATATCGGCTGGCTCCAGTCAGGATAAAACTGGGCTTTCAGCTGTGCCAGAATCGCAAACAACAGAGCATTATCCGCAAAAGCCGAAAAAAACTGTGATGCCAATACGGCTTTCATACCACGGGTTAATAACGGAGTAGTGAACAGCACCAATATTTCTCCTTTGCTATGATCACTTTTAACTGTAGCAACTTGTCTGGCATCAGGAGAGACTTGCAATGCAAGTCTCTCCACTGTCCTGCGACACTATTTCATCTGACCGTTCAGCGAAACGTTTCACCCGATCAAGCACAGTACAGAATCCTTGTTCATCAATTGAAACAATATCTCCAGTATCGAACCAGCCATACTGAATATTCCCATGCTCATCTTCTGCCGATGGACGTTCCAAATGATTTGGATCGTCCCCCCGCAGATATCCTTTCATAACATTCGGGCCACGCAGTTGCAAACGCCCCCCTTCCCTAATACCAACCACCGGAATCAAACGGAACTCCACTGCCGGTAAAATTCGCCCAACAGTCCCGGCTTTAGCCATCATTGGTACATTCAATGCAACCACAGGCGCACATTCTGTCATGCCATACCCTTCCAGAATGCGGATCCCGAATTTATCTTGCCAAACACGTTTAGTGTTCTCAGCAAGCTTTTCAACCCCCGCCATCACACAGCGAAGACGTGCAAAATCATAGGGATGGGCGAAATAGGCATAATTCTCCAGGAAAGTAGATGTGCCCAGTAATACGGTACAGTTACATTCATATACCAATTCTGGCACCACTCGATAGTGCAGTGGATTTGAGTAAAGGAATACCCGGCTACCCGTCAACAACGGGGTAAATAGGCCAACAGTCAGTCCAAATGCATGAAACAGAGGCACAGAAGACATAAAACGGTCAAGTGGATTGAAATCAGTAATAGTTTTTATCTGTTCCACATTTGCCAACAAACTAGAGTGACTATGAACCACGCCTTTTGATACACCTTCTGAACCGGACGTAAACAACACCAATGCATCATCATCGGGTTTTTGCGCCGCCATCGCTTGTTTCGGGAAAAAGAGATGCCACAAGATCCATAATTTATCCAGAAAAGTCACTGAATCTTTTAAATCCTCAAGATAAACCCAATTAACCTCAGTAACCTGTTCAGATAAATACGTTAATTGCTCCTTTTCCAGAAACTGCCGGGAAGTCACAATCGTTTTGATACTAGCGGTTGTTATGGCATTTTTCAGCCCGTAGCTGTCTGCGGTATAGTTTAACAGGGCGGGAATTCTTCCTCTCAAAGATGCACCAAATATAGCCGCTGCCATAATAGTGGTATTTGGTAAAAGAAAACCAATCCGTTCATTCCGACAGGTAAAACGTTGCAAAATACGGCTAATACCCAGCGTTTTTTTAAGCAAACTGTTATAGCTATCTTCTTTAAAAGAAACATCTTCAATACAGGGCTTAAAGCGGCCAAATCGCTTTTGTGCAACCAGTAAAGATTCAAATATTGTTTCTTGCGGACGAGTCTCCATTCGTGCACTCATCATGATTTTATGCAAGCGTTCTCCCGCCAAACGGCGTCTCTGGTCCGCGTTAGGCGCATCCGGCATTGGCAATTGTGTGGCAGGCAGAATTTTTATTGTCACCTTCGGAAAAAGATGAAGCTTGAAGATACCTTTTAATCGGCTGAATATCGTTTGCTCCAGCCCCTCAATGCGGACAGGCACCACCATTGCTCCCGATACAGCGGCAATAAAAGCCGCCCCATCGTAGATTTTCATTAAAGAACCCGTAACCGTAATTCGCCCCTCAGGGAAGACAACTATCGGTCTTCCTTTACCTATTTCTTTGACCAACCCCCTGACCGCCATTGGATTTATTGGATCCAAAGGAACTATTTCAACATAGCGCCTTACCCATTTCATAAAACCCCGGTTTGCAATGTTGGAATAAACAGCAAATACCGGCTTAACAGGTAAGAAAAGTGTTAACAAAACACCATCAAGAAAAGAGACATGATTAGGTGTGATAAGGCATTTTGGGTAGGTAAATTGTTTAATATCTCCTTCTATCGTTAAACGGAACATCAAACGAAAAACAAGTTTTAGAAAAAAAAACAACATATTCGTATCTCAACCCATTTGAAAAATAAATAGAAGATATTATTTATCATCTGATACTGTAATATTCTTATTTTTAAATAAAAAAGTGTCAGGATATTCTTCTGGGAAGAATAATTTCTTTCACACAAGCTATAATGCTTTCCGGTGAAAGTTGCGCATTAATAATATGATCTGCACACTCACAATAGAGACTCTCCCTGGCAGTGAGTACTTCTTCCATTTCTTCAACAATAGATTTTCCAGTTAAACTGGGGCGTTGAGTACTTTCCGGCTGCTGCATTAACCGTTCAGCCAATATGTCAGCGGACGCCTGAAGATAAATCACCGTACCATTTTGTCGCATATATTGGCGATTTTCAGCAGAAAGAATAATCCCACCGCCGGTGGAAATAACCCGATTTCTTTGACTAACTTGTTGTAAAGCCTTAGTTTCCAATTGCCGAAATTGCTGCCACCCTTGCTGGTTAACAATATCCGCAATGGTCATATTACTGATTTGTTGGATATGATGATCCGTGTCAATAAATGTATACGATAACTCATTGGCTAATAGCTTTCCAACCGTCGTTTTTCCTGCCCCACGCGCACCTACAATAAACAATATTGGGTTCATTGCCTGATATCCTTGGTAAATTTCATCATTAAAAATATATTAACAGCTATAGTAACCAGAACTTTACATCAACGTAAAATCAAAAGTTAATCTATATGGAAAAAGCTACCCCAAAGCATGATTCCGCCGATATATCAATTAATCAGACACACTTTTGGGGTAACAACAAACCGATTACTTACGGATTAAATTATCTCCATAACCAACCCACTTATATGTAGTCAGCGCATCTAATCCCATTGGACCACGGGAATGCAGTTTCTGAGTACTGACGGCAACCTCGGCCCCCAAACCAAACTGTCCACCATCAGTAAAACGCGTGCTGGCATTCACATAAACCGCCGCAGAATCTACCTGACGAACAAAATAGTCAGCATTGTACAAAGATTGAGTCAGAATCGCATCAGAATGGGATGTACCGTATGTACGGATATGGTTAATTGCCCGGTCAATATCACTGACAATTTCCACATTCATATCCAAAGATAACCACTCATCACGGTAATCTGCTTCTGCCACATCCACGACTTTTGCAGGGCCTTCCCGCAAAAACTCCATTGCTGATTTACTCGCGTGAAGGGTAACACCTTGTCCTGCCATATTCCTGCTCAGTACAGGCAGAAAATCTGCCGCGATCCTATGATGTACCAGCAACGTTTCCAAAGCATTACAGGCGCTTGGTCGTTGAACCTTAGCGTTAGTGATGACAGTCAATGCCTTATCGAAATCAGCACTTTCATCGACAAAAGTATGGCAGACACCGATGCCGCCAGTAATAACCGGAATGGTTGACTGCTCGCGGCACAGCTTATGCAACCCAGCACCACCGCGTGGAATCAGCATATCCACATAACGGTCCATTTTCAGTAGCTGAGTAACTAATTCACGATCTGGTTTATCTATCGCCTGCACTGCTGCGGCCGGTAACCCACTCTGCTCAAGCGCCTGCTGAATGACTTTCACTGTTGCCTGATTAGTATTATGCGTTTCTTTACCACCACGCAAAATAACGGCATTACCTGTTTTCAAACACAGAGATGCAACATCAATAGTGACATTAGGACGGGCTTCATAAATCACCCCAATCACACCAAGCGGTACACGGCGACGTTCTAACTTCAAACCACTATCAAGCAAGCTACCATCAATAACTTGCCCTACCGGGTCAGACAAACGGCACACCTGACGAATATCGTTAGCTATCGCTGCCAAACGTTCTTGTGTCAGCAACAGACGATCCAGCAATGCTTCACTCATTCCCTGTTCACGGGCCTGAGCCATATCAAACCGATTAGCTTCGAGAATGATTGTACTTTTCTGCTCCAGCAAATCTGCAATGTGGATTAATGCCTGATTTTTTTGTTTTGTACTTAGCTGTGCCAGCTGCCATGAGGCCTCTCTGGCGGCCTTTCCCATTTGTTCTAACATTATAAATCCTTAACTCACAATCATGTCATCACGATGAACTGCAACAGCGCCATATTCATAACCGAGAATTTGGTTTATCTGCTGTGAATGGCGGCCAGCAATCAAACGCAAAGCATCACTGTTATAACGGCAAACGCCGTGCGCCAAATCCTTACCAGACAGGCTACGAATACAGATAACTTCTCCACGGGAGAAATCACCTTTAATATTTTTAATCCCTTTTGGCAACAAAGAGCTGCCTTTTTCACAGATTGCGGTTTCAGCGCCGTGATCAACAATAATTTCACCGGCAGGAGGAGCGCCAAAAATCCAACGCTTGCGATTTTCCATCGGGCTTTCCAACCCATGAAAGCGAGTCCCCACCGAATTACCTTCAATGACATCCGCGATAACATCAGGTTTATTACCGGCAGCAATAATGACATCAATACCGGCCCGGCCTGCAATACCCGCGGCCTGAAGCTTAGTCGCCATCCCCCCCGTCCCTAAACCGGAAACGCTATCACCGGCAACCATACGTAATTCGTCGCTGATGTCATAAACTTCCGGAATAAATTCTGCATTGGTATTACTGCGCGGATCAGCGGTATATAGCCCTTCAATATCAGTCAATAATAACAGTTTATCCGCTCCACCCAGAATTGCCGCCAGTGCAGATAAATTATCATTATCACCCACTTTAATTTCCGCAGTTGCAACCGCATCATTCTCATTAATTATAGGAACAATGCGATTATCAAGCAGGGCATTTAAGGTATCTCTGGCATTTAAAAAACGCTCCCGATCTTCTAAATCCGCACGGGTCAGTAACATTTGACCAACATGAATACCGTAAATAGAAAAAAATTGCTCCCACAGCTGAATCAATCGGCTCTGACCTACTGCCGCCAGCAATTGCTTAGAAGCAATAGTTGCAGGCAAATCCGGGTATCCCAGATGTTCCCGGCCAGCCGCAATAGCCCCGGAAGTTACAATAATAATGCGGTGGCCTTTTTCATGTTGTTGAGCACATTGGCGTACCAGCTCTACAATACGAGCCCGGTTCAAACGACGAGAGCCGCCGGTCAATACACTTGTCCCCAGCTTCACAACCAATGTTTGGCTACCATTCATCATATTTTTGCCGTTATATTTAATTTGAAAAAACAGCGTTCAGTTTTAGCAGGAGAGAAGCATTATGCCAACAGGCATAACGATAAATTGAAAAAATATGGCTTCAAAATAAACTTATGCCATCAATTTCAACTAACCCATTTTATTTTTCAACCACTGACTGGTTTCCTGTAATGCCTTATTGAAGCTGCTGTAAACAGGCGTTGCCGGAATAGTCAATAATTTACTGTCCATTGATGACATTGCTATCAGCTTTGATTCTTCCTTTGGGCTGAAAATATCATTCTGCCAGTAACCAGCTAGCATAGGAACGGAACAACGTCGGCCCAACAGACCTTGTTTTTTAAGGGAATAACAACCAAGTTCGAGGCGAAACGCATTTTCATCCACATTATAAATACCCATCCGGCTGGCAAACATATCGAGATACATCACAGGGGAATTTTGCTGGCGTTCAGCGCTATTGAGCCACTCATGGACAATAGCGCCAAAAGTCGCAATACATTTGATACGCTTAGATTCCAAATATGCCAGGCGGACAGCAATATTAGCACCAAAACGGAAACCAAAAACGCCAACCCGTGTATGGTCAACCCAAGGGATGCCATCCAGTTGATGGATTATTTGTTGATGAAGAGTACAAGTATCCTGTGTCAATCGCAGACGTGAGCAGTAACCCACTGAAGGCATATCCACAGTCAGCATGGCGAATCCCAAAGGCGCCAGATAATCACGGAATAACTGATAATAATCACTTTGCAAATTATCTAAGCTGCCACACACCAGAATAGTTGGAGAGGGTCCATGTGGCCGTTGAGGCAAATGCAGAAAACCAGTTACACAACCCCCCTCTTTCAGTTTGAACTCTATCTTCCTCAATTGATAGTCAGAGCAACGGGCCGCATTTTCATAAGCTTTATTTGCCAAAACAACGGCCTGCTGAGACAGATCATCACCTTTGAGATGAGGATAACCGGCGATGCTATACAAATTAGCCGCTTTCAACCAGAAATTACCCGCTTCGGCGGTCTGTTCTGTCTGTAACGCTCTTTGTTGCCACAGCATCGCCTGATGTGACCACTCAAAAATCCAATTACCTTTGCGATACCCAACCACTGTATCCAGTAAATTATCATCACTGCGTTGAGCATTTGCCACGGCAATCCGGCACAAGACTTCTTCTATCTCAAAAGGATCAATTCCCCGCCAAATCCACATCAGCCGGTTAATCATGCGATACCAGCTCCCATGACTATTACCATCCAACGTATTGTAATTACCGACAATCAGCCGGGGATGGCGGTGCTTTACCAGCGTGGAAGTTTCCTGATGCTTTTGTCTTGGCTTAAAAAGTGATTCTGAAAGATTTTGATTTGCCATAACAAATGCTGATTTTATTTACTTTCACAAATTGGCGGAACAAATACTACGCTCATATCCCAAGGTTGCTCGATCCAAGTATCTTGCGGAATATCAACAATATAATCATCAACAAGAGGACGACCTGCCGGTTTGGCGAAAATAGTCACAAAATGCGCTTTTGGATACATATCACGGATAACCTGAGCGGTGCCCCCAGTATCAACCAAATCATCTACAACGATGAAACCCTCACCATCACCTTCCGCTTTTTTCAGCACTTGCAGATCGCGTTGATTATTATGGTCATAGCTGGAAATACAGACAGTATCGACATGACGGATACCCAATTCACGCGCCAGAAGCGCCCCAGGGACAAGACCGCCCCGACTCACAGCAATGATACCTTTCCACTGTTCGACAGGGAGTAAACGTTGTGCCAATTTACGGGCATGTATTTGCAACATATCCCAGGTTACGACATATTTTTCGCTCATAAGAATGGATCCCGGCAACTTAAGAATATCTCAGAAAAGAGTTTTCGCAGAAAAAGTTGCGCGAGATTATATTGATTTAGGTCAGCAAAAACCAGCGGAAACAGGGAATCGATGAATCACATTATCCTTACCAAAAGAAAGTGGTATTCTGAACTCAATAGCATCAGAGCGTTAATCGCTCGTAATAATAAAACCTATGTCTCTGGTAGAAAGTAGTATTTCCATCTCATTGAGATGCAGTCACAGGAGATTCGTCGTGTCAAAACTATCACAATTATCCCCTCAGCCTCTGTGGGACATCTTTGCCAAAATCTGCTCTATTCCCCACCCTTCTTATCATGAAGAAGCGTTGGCAACCCACATTGTTCAATGGGCGCAGGAAAAAGGCTTGCACGTTGAACGCGATCAAGTTGGCAATATTCTGCTCAGAAAACCAGCCAGTAAAGGGCTGGAAAATCGTAAAGCGGTTGTTCTGCAAGCTCACCTTGATATGGTGCCGCAGAAAAACAACGATACAGAACATGACTTCACTAAAGATCCTATCCGTCCTTATATTGATGGTGAATGGGTTACTGCACAAGGTACAACATTGGGTGCAGACAATGGTATTGGCCTCGCGTCAGCATTAGCCGTGCTGGCTGATGACAATGTAAAACATGGCCCTCTGGAAGTTTTACTGACCATGACGGAAGAAACCGGAATGGATGGTGCTTTTGGCTTGCAACCGGGCTGGCTGCAAGCTGATATTTTAATCAATACCGATTCAGAAGAAGAAGGCGAAATCTACATGGGTTGTGCCGGAGGTATCGATTTCACCACAACGTTAGCACTTACCCGTGAAACGGTTCCGGCTCACTACAAAACACTAAAATTCACCATCAAAGGTCTGAAAGGCGGGCATTCCGGTTGTGATATTCATTTAGGGCTGGCTAATGCCAACAAACTACTGGCACGATTCCTTGCTGCCCATACTGAGGAACTGGAGCTAAAACTGCTCGAGTTCCAGGGTGGTACGCTGCGTAATGCCATTCCACGAGAAGGTCATGTTATTGTTGCCGTCCCCGCAGATAAAACAGCGCGGCTGACCCAACTGAAAGATAAATACCTGGGTATCCTGAAAAATGAATATACCATCGTCGAGAAAAACCTGACTGTATTGCTGGAAGAAGTTGAAACCGATATTCAGGCACTGACTGATGATTGCCAGAACCGTTTTATCTCATTGCTGAACAGTACACCAAACGGTGTTATCCGTATGAGTGATATCATCAAAGGCGTAGTGGAAACTTCTCTCAACGTGGGCGTTGTGGCGATGGAACAGGATAAGGTCAATATTATTTGTCTGATCCGTTCGCTTATCGACAGCGGCAAATCCTATATTATAGGTATGCTTGGTTCCCTGGCTAAATTGTCAAACGCTGAAATTACCGCCAAAGGCGATTATCCAGGCTGGCAGCCGAATGCAAATTCTCCGGTGATGCATCTGGTACGTGAAACGTATCAACAGCTGTTCGATAAAACCCCCAATATTATGGTGATTCACGCAGGGCTGGAATGTGGTCTGTTTAAGAAACCTTATCCTGATATGGATATGGTCTCTATCGGGCCAACTATCACAGGCGCTCACTCCCCTGACGAACAGGTTCACATCAAAAGTGTTGGTCAATATTGGCAACTGCTGACCGCAGTCCTGAAAGCTATCCCTGAGAAATCTTAATCAAATCTCCCCTGCTCCGATGTAGTAGCAGGGGAAACTACCACTCAAGCAACAGTTGCCGATCAATTTGTGGATCCAGCAAAGTCACATGCAAACCCACTAAGCGAACTCCGCGCCCTTCGCGTCGGGATGCCCATGTTTTCTGAGCCAATTGGAGTAAATCCGCTTTATCCAGCAATGGATGGACATGTTCCTGAGTTGTCAGTTGAAAATCATCAAATTTCAACTTAACTCCCTGACGGGCAATCCGCAGATCAGGTTTGACTATTGATGCCGCGCGCGATAAATTTTACTCATTCGCGCAATAAATGAAACGGTAATTGCGTTTCATCTATTGAAAAGTTATTACATAACTAACCGTCATAGATATGATTGTAGTTTACCTAATTTACCCATTTTTCCTTTGAATCTGTAGTACGAGCCTGTAGGACAACTCGATATCGAGACATAACTTACTACCCGTTGCCTCAACATAATGTTTGAGGGAAGCCAGTTTCAAATCGCGACCAAGCTTCTTCATGTTAGAAACTGTGGATTAGTAATAACTTTGGGCTCTTCATTCGCCAGTATTTGGTTGAGCACTCTTGCAATGCTTGGATTGGATCGCCTTTGCTTTGGACACGCGGTTTTTGCTTGTCAGTGGCCTGAAACATACTTCTCGCATATTTTCTCCTCGCTAGGCTTCAAATTCCTTCAATTCTTCATTTGCAATTTTGTGCGCAGTGGTATAAAATTTTATACAACCAAATGAGGAAGGAAGCTATAATAAAAATCAGGGGCGGTACTAGAGAAAGAAATTGTCTGTAATCGGTCCTTTTTGTGGAGCTTTGTTAGCCTTTCCTTACAGATCGCACGTAAAGACGCAGGCTATCAGTTTCATAGAATACAGCATGGAATAGATCCTGAAGACTGGAAACCCTTTTTTGGCATCGGTTCTGGTGTAAAAGAAATGCGGCTAAGAGACAGTATAGGTATTTATCGTATTATGTATGTTGTTAAATTTGATGAAGCTATTTTACATATTACATAGTTTTCAGAAGAAAACTTAACAAACGAATAAACAGGACAAGGATATCGCTAAAGTGCGATACAACGTAGTTATCCAGCATCGGGGAAATATCAAATGACCACTAAAATTGACACTGAAATTCGTAGGGTAACTCCAGCCGGACATAATATATTTTCTGAATTAGGTTTTACTGAGCAAGAAGCTCAACAACTTCATACAACTTCTTTACAAGAAATAGAAAATACACTGCAAATTAAAGAACGGTTAATGGAAGAAATTACTTTATGGATTGTGGATGAAAAAATGAAACAAGCTGAAGTAGCAGAGGTATTACACATTTCTCGTCCAAGAGTATCTGATGTTGTGAATAAAAAAGTAAATAAATTCACCATTGACGCATTGGTTAATATGTTAATCCGTATAGGGAAGCCTGTTCAGATTACGGTGGGTTAAGGCATATATATTAACAATTCAAAATAGGAGGCACTTAGAATAGGTGCCTCTTGGTATTTCAAAATGATTCAACCTTTCGGTTCAATACCACGTGCCAGCAGCTCTTTGCGCAAAATTCGTTTTATCCATGTTGCTAAAGATGTATCACCATCTTTCTTCATTTCTGCTTCAAGCTGGAGACGAAATTCCTCTGTTAACCTCATCGGAAATTGAGGAGATCTTTTATTTTGTATTGACAAGGTATATACCCTATGATTTAATGCTACTGTATATACCAGTGTATATTCAAAGAGTTTCAAAAACAATGGAGCTTGGTAGTGTCTCACCACTAATCGGGTTTCTAACCACAACATTATTGGAGCTAATGCTATGGCTAACGCTAATAGTAACATACGCACGCATTCAAAACGCTATACATTTATAACGTACCTTTCTTATCGATTGATAATCGAACTTCGCCAATTACACATGATTTCAGCATTGCATACAATTAAATAAGGAAGGAAAGCTATGACGAAAATCAGGAGCGGTACAGAGAAAGAAATTGCCTGGATTGGCTCTTCTTATGAAGACTTGTTAGCCTTTCCTATAGATACACGTAAAGACGCAGGCTATCAGCTTCACAGAATACAGCGTGGAATAGATCCTGAAGACTGGAAACCCTTTTCTGACATCGGTTCTGGCGTAAAAGAAATACGGCTAAGAGACAGTACAGGTATTTATCGCATTATGTATGTTGCTAAATTTGATGAAGCTATTTACGTATTACATAGTTTTCAGAAGAAAACTCAACAGACGAATAAACAGGACAAGGATATCGCTAAAGTGCGATACAACGCAGTTATCCAGCAACGGAGAAATATCAAATGACCACTAAAATTGACACTGAAATTCGTAGGACAACTCCAGCCGGACATAATATATTTTCTGAATTAGGTTTTACTGAGCCAGAGGCTCAGCAACTTCATGCAATCTCTTTACGAGAAATAGAAAACACACGGCAAATCAAAGAATGGTTAATAGGAGAAATTACCTTATGGATTGTAGATAAAAAAATAAAACAAACTGAGGTAGCAATAGTGTTGCACATTTCTCGTCCAAGAGTATCTGATGTTGTGAATAAAAAAGTAAATAAATTCACCATTGACGCATTGGTTAATATGTTAACCCATATAGGGAAACCTGTTCAGATTACGATAGGTTAAGACACACATATTAAAGTCATTAGGACAATTTAAAATAAGAGGCACTTAGAATGGGTGCCTCTTGGTATTTTAAAATGATTCAACCTTTCGGTTCAATACCACGTGCCAGCAGCTCTTTACGCAAAATTCGTTTTATCCATGTTGCCAAAGACGTATCACCATCTTTCTTCATTTCCGCTTCGAGCTGGAGACGAAATTCCTCTGTTAATCTCATCGGAAATTGAGGAGATCTTTTATTTGGCATTGACAAGGTATATACCCCATGATTTAATGTTACTGTATACACCAGTGTATATTCAAAGGGTTTCAAAAACAACGGAGCCCGGTAGTGTCTCACCACTAACCGGGCTTCTGACCACAACATTATTGGAGCTAATGCTATGGCTAACGCTAATAGTAACATACGCGCGCATTCAAAGCCCTATATATTTATTAACGTCTGTTCTAACCGACTGATAATCAAACTTCTCCCATTACGCATGATTTCAATGTTAGCTACCACGGAAATAGAAGCTTGTATTCTGCTCGCAGGCTTTCCTTTGGTATTTGCCTCATGCAAACCACTGGAGGAACTGAACCATGCTTAATACTAAGAATATTAAGAATACTGCGGACATTGAGAATTACTGTGATATCTTCTATTCCGACATGGCGAATGTTGTGTCAGTACTGGATACGGCGGATATGAGTGAACAAGATATTGAACTACTGGAAGAAGCCTGCGAAGCTAACAGTGCTGGACTCTGTCATGGGTTACATTTTCTGGGAGATACTCTTGTTACTTTTGCCGCTAATGACGTGGTCGAATTCACCCCAGAAAGTCTTTGTCAGTTAGGCCATTGTCTGGCTGCTATCAGCTCACTATTGCCGATGTTGTTTACTCTGTATCAGAAAGCCAATAAAGAAACTCAGTTACGCAACCTTTAACTCTGAAATGGCCTAAACGCTCATTATGCTAATCTCATCCACTTGTAATCCCATGATCTACAAGTGGATGCTATCCACGTACATCTTATACTGCTTTGGAATCATCCCCGATATAGTCCGTAACTGTACGGAATTGGTTACCGTATCAGAAATAAGAATAGGGCCATTGATCCCTTATTCCGTAATTCTAGGTTTTTCGGGCCAATAAATATCTGTCGCTAAGCTAGCATCAACACGGTTCAGCAATACCCTATATTTTTTCAAAGCGGTCAATCGAGAATGTTCCTCATCACTCGCCATCCCCAAATCTACTGCATCTTGTAACGGAGCTATCTGTTTACTTACAGTGAACATAAGTTGCTGTTTCTTATGTTCTGCTTGTTGCTGCTGTTCCTGCCTGAGTTTTATCACACTGCTTTCTGATATTATCCATTTTTCACCATCGTATTTATGATAAACGGACGGAGCACGTTCAGTAAGCACTGGATAACCCTCTTTATTACTGACAATTGACAAACCGTGTGACTGCCCTGTAAGTAATTCATTGTGTTTTTCTGCGGTTATTTCAACACATTCTTCATGAGAGTCACTATAAAAAGCGCCTTCTTTTCTGGAGAAATAAACCATTTATACCCCCCAAAATAATATATGAACAACTTTGCTTGGATTCTCATTGTTGTTGGGAGTGCCAGCTTGATATTCAAACGTCGATAATGTTGCATTACGTACTAATGTGTGACCTGTTGATGTATTTATACTCGACATGCTTGCGACATAGCCAATAAACTGATTTTTAAAAGAAATTGGATAATTGATTTTTACCCATGACTGTTGGCTTGATGCAACTTTAACCCATTGAATAATTATTCCCGTATCCCCGCATTGCCACCAGCCATTTTCAGATTTTATAGCTGCGTTTTGCAATGCGAGCGTACCGCTTCGCTCAGGTATTAATATATTATAACGTCGTTGATTGTTCGGATCGTTAGAATAAATATGTAACAATTTTCCTTCCGAACCATTAATTCCTACCATATACCCATCTTTCGATTTGAAACGTAGCTCAGGAAAAGGAGTTTTACTATCAATTAATAAACTACCAACGGTTGCAGTTTTATCGCTAGAAATACGCAAGAAAGTATTATCGCTCTCAGATTTAGCATAACTTCCCACATCCCCAGCATTCAATGAAATATCAAATGACAACGCTTTTCCATTCACTTTACGAATGGATGGTACTCGGCTATTAGCGTTGTTATTTGCAGCTACAGCACTTTGATTCGCCGTATTGGTCAGTGATTGCACAAATGCTGTTGTTGCAATCTGAGTATTATTAGCGTTTTTAGCCGGTGTGGGGGCGGTTGGTGTTCCTGTGAAAATGGGACTGTCTTTCGGTGCATACTGAGTATGCGGGTCTTTCGCTTCGGTGTGCTCTTTCAACTCATTCCCATTTTGTTCTAGTTTCTGTTTAAGATAACTTGTGCGGTTGACCAACTGTTTAGCCTGCCGATTGGAAATACCATCAGGCCCGCCTAACACGGGGTCTGAGGTTTCTATTTGATACACGCCCTCTGACCACTGTGGGGTTTCCGGCAAATTAGCCATTTTAACTGCTCCCATAATTGTAACTACCGTCATAACTGACAGTATTGTTGTAACGAATTGATACAGACTGATATTCCAAGCTGGCAAGGTGGCAGCGTGCAGGCGCAAACGCTGCCAGTGTAGTGCGCAGTAGCGAGGCTTGATCATTGGTAATAGGTTGCTGAAGTATGACGCGATAATCTGCCCAGGATGTTGAATCTCCATAAATATAATTACCGTTATGGCTGGCATGACCGTCATAATTGATTTGACCAGTGCCTTCAATTAAATCAACTTCACCAAACCCAAAGCGCCGAATAATTTCATGAATTGACCAAGGTGTACCTTTATACCGATGCAATTCTATAGCTGATTTGATTAACGTACGGCGAGCATTGTCTGATTCGACAAGCTCCCAGCCATCACCAAATAGGGAGAATTGATTTGCCAGCCAATGCAGCGTGCTGCTATCGACAGTATCAATGAGATAAACCATTAATTGGGTTAAATCGATATCATCAAAACGGGAGGCCAACTGACCTAATGCACGCATACTGATATCAGCTTCCAGTGGAGGTGGTAGATGTAACTTAACCATCAGCGACTCCGGTGACCACAACAGTGATACCGATACAGTTCGCCCATTCATTTTCACCTACAACCTGAAACGTGGGAGACTCCAGTACGACTTGATAGACGCCAGAAACAGACAATGTTGAGATGATTTGGCTGGGAACAATATCTTTTCCTAACGTTGTTGCTCGTTCAGCTACCCATGTTTGTATGGCTTGTTCTGCTGCCGGTTGAATATCAAGCGTATTAACGCCACTGTACAAGGTCAGTTTCGCCTTGATGGTATAATCAACCTTCACGGGAGGTTTTGCATATACAGTGTCAGTCAACGGGCGGATTTTTTCATCAGAGCAAGAGCTTTTCACCAGCGTTAAAATGCTTTCATCAGGCAATCCCGTAGCTAATAGTGGAAACAGTTCAACAACGCCCGGAATGGGAGACATGACTGCGACATCAACAATATTGGGATGGGCACGCATGGCATGAAAACGATAAGCCTGACGACTGCCCGCATTAGTAAACGATTCAGGGGCCATTTTGATTCGTACACGTAGCCTCTCGTCACTTTCCTCTGCCGAACCACCACTGCTCACTATTGTGTTGGTCACTTGCAGGTCAATGTCGTCGATTTCATCCAACAATGTACTAATTTGTGCTGGTTGCCAGCTATTCCCTGATAATCCAGTATCTGTACAAGTAGCTGTGACATTAACGAACCGTGTGCCGGCTTTCAGAACAGCATCTGTATTAGTAGCAAAAATAATACTGTCCGATGCATTAACACGAGTTCCAACTGGAATGAGTACATCTTGCTCTAATGCTTCATCAACACTAAATTGCAATATTGTATGCGCCGGTTGGGCGGATAGCCGATATACTCCGACCAATTCCCCTAAGTAGTCCAAAATGGGCGCACGGGCAAACTCGACCAAATTCTGCTTGGCGGCTTCCTGAACTTGCATTCTGGTTAGTGCTTCACGATATGCAAATAAATTGATCAGCAGGCGTTCTACCTGTGCTGGGTACAAAGTCTTACCTACATCAGCTTCATATTTTGCGATCATTTCGGTTGTGATTTTTTCTACATCACGCTCGATAAAATCAGGTTCTGTCAGCGCCATAGCAACTCCGTAGATTGTGTAATGCCATCAACTGCTGTCCAATTCACACGCAGAGTTAGATGCTCTCCATTGACAGTTGGTTTCACGGAGAGCAACTGGCAACGAGGTTCCCAACGTGTAATAGCATCAACAGATTCCCTGACAACGTGGGGAATCGCGCGGTCTATTGGGTAATCCATATAAAGGTGCAAGTTACTGCCGAATTCTGGTCGATGTGGATCACTGCCACGTGGTGTACGTAGAATAATGAATATTGCTTGGGCGATATCATCCAGCCCACAGGCAATTTTGCCAGAGTGTTGGAGAGCCGGTTGCCAAAAAACAGAGTGTGAGTTCGTATTCATGGGGACAGTATCGTCCTCGGCAGGAATATCTAATATTAAAGACGTTTAAAGAAACCCATGAGAATGATGATTCGAGTTACCGCCTTCATCCATGATGCTACCTGTTGCATGGATGTTGCCATCGACGCTGACATTACCCTGAATGTTCGTAGTACCATTACCACCAGAACCCGACAGCCCATTTTGATAGATTAATTGGCCTTTCACTAACATATTTCCGGTTATGATTGTTTCCGGCGCATCGATAGTTGCCTGCTGTGTCTGAATAACAACATTGGCTCCCACTGCGATCTTAATGTGCTGAATGCCGCCATTAATAGTCAGGGTGTGTGAGGTACGATCATAGTAAAAAGCCGCATCATCTGCATAAGTTACACCACGGATATTTTTATTGTTAGCAAGTGGTTTATCAACACTGGAATAGACAGCACCTAAAATAACACCATCTTCACCATTGGCATCCAATAGCACTTCAACCTGTTCCCCAACATCGGTCAACCAATAGTCTTTGTTATTCTGGGTATTGCGCTGCAACACATTCAGCCAGTTAGTACGCATATTATCGCATTCAGGCAATCGCACGCGGGCACGAACAGTAGCAGGATCTACGGCGCTAATCGTACCAACTTGACGAGTTACACTGCTCATTTGGATTCCTCCTCGATGATCGTGTCGGAAGAACCATCGGGCTTATATACAACCAATTTCTGAGTCTTATCTTTTTTATCTTTCTTGGATTTGCTTGATGTAACAGGGCCACGAGCAACTTCAAGTTCGGTTATATATCCGCTGTTGCGATCAAAAGAGTGGTGAGCTGAAGTAATTAACCATTGTCCAGATAACTTGCCAAATTCAATCAACTCAATTTTATTTCCGGCGGTTAACTGAGGGGCTCCCATCAATGAAAGTGAGCCGTTCTGCTGGTACTCATTATATGAATCCAATGCTGACGTGGCCTTTATTTCAGCGCTATCCTTGTTAGCAGCCCGGCTGTTTACTTTTAAGGTATCTGCACTGGTTTCTTTACCGCTACTTTTGCTTCTTGAATTAGACTGACTACTTGTACTGGTCGCACCATCAGCTTCATAGACAATCAACTTTTTATCATCAGCCTTTTGGTGCTTCACTTTGGCTTTTTTATAGACTTTATTAATCGTGTCCCGTAGTGAAAATTGGGCAACATCACGAGGGTGTAATTTTTTTATGGGTTCTTGGCTGCGCAAAGTGGCTAAGTGGGAGAAAATTAGCTGTTCACTGACAACTTTAACGGCATAACCATATTCACTGGCCAGTCGTTTCAGGAACGCCACATCGGTTTCAGAATATTGCGTCACCCTGTCAATCTTGATGATTTCGATACTGCCGATCAGCTTTAACTGATGTTTCTTAGCGATGCGGTTAGCAATAGCGGCCAGAGTTGTATTCTCAAATCCACGGTTAGATTTGGTCCGCAATGCCGTATTGATAGACGTTGCTATACCTCGGACAGATACAATAGAAGGAGGGATGTTGACTTCAATTTCATCAATATAGAATGAGCCACAATTCAGTAACCGTTCGCCGAAATAGCCCAACTTCAATGTCAACGTATCACCTTTGCCCGGATACCATTTATCTAGCCAGCGACCATCAGTATCATCCAACTCTACCTCTATTTCATCAGATTCGCTTTTGATGTTGTCGGTATAGCTGACACGAGTGACATAAGGAGTGATGTCATTTGTGATATCTTTTTGCAAATATCGTAACGTGAATGTCGGACTTAAAACCTCTGAGACACCCGTTATAGATGGTGTTTGCTTGGTATCAATTATCTTAGCCACGGTGGTGTATCCTCTGCAATTACTACATCGTCAGCGTCAATGATGGGGATCAACAATACGATCCCAGATGGCAATACAGGTGTAACTGCAACGTGCGGATTAGCAGCAATTATGCGAGCGTAACCTAAAGGGTCACCATAATAATGGTGAGCCAATAAATCCCACCTATCGCCATCTTTTGTAATGTATTCAAGAAACATGATCAAAGCGCCCTTGTGGTAATTTGCGCGGCCATCTTACTGAGCGCGGGTGATATTGATGTAAATGTTGAACTTGCCGATTCAAGTTGAGCTGATACAGAATCTAATGCAGCTGAGATATTACTGTTATCTGCACGGCTTAATGACGATTGAGCATTGTTAACAAATGTTACTGTTTGCCCCGTTGCTCTGGTCAATTGAATTGCATCTGGTAATGAGTCACCGAGTGATTGAAAAGCCGGATAGCTTTTCCCTAATGGACCAGCAATATTGTTGAGTCCGGTAAGAAGACCTGGTACGCGGGTTAACGCTACAGTCGGGTTGTCTTTCATCTTCTGTGTAATACGTACCGCACTGACCGTCGTTTGCAGTGCTGATTGTGCTTGTTTGGCATAATTCACTCCATCCCTGACTTTTTTAGCCATACCTGATGGTTTCGGTATTGCATTAGACAACGCCTTTGTATTCGGGACATGAGATTTAATGGCAGGCGGTTTCAGTGGTTTTTTAGGATCACCGATATATTCACGTAATGTCACCGAGGCATTGAGGGCAAATATATTACCTACTGAATCCGTTTGTTCACTGGAGGCTGTCACATCAGTAATAACAAACCAGCCACGGTAATCACCATTTCCGAATATTAGCGCGAGTGCTTGATGTTTCCGCATTGCTTCACGCAGCCGATTCAATTCAATATCCGGTGCACAATAATGTTGATGAAAGACCAAGCTAATTTGAATTTCATCCAGTTTCTCACCTACGAACTGCAAGCCGGGCTTACCTTGAATTCGGGCATGTTCGGCATAATCAACACCAAACGTTACATCAAAACCATCCCAATATGTGATTAGCTCAAATTCAATATCACCTAATACAGCAAACATTATCCGTACCTCCGGCGTTCTCTCTGAATAACAATACGCTCCAGCAGTTTTTCTAATTCACGCATACTCAGGTTTAAGGCTTGACTAATATCGGGTATAGCCGTTTGTTGTTTATCACCAATGTATATTTGCGGGGCGAAAGAGATAGAAAAACCATTATTGCTGTTGCTGGCATCTTTATAACCTGTTCGTTTAATTGGATTGCCCAACATTATCTCAGGAGGTGAGATTTGTGGGACATCGGGGGTCATTCCCTCAGTCAGACGCTGAGTGGCACGAGCAGCCAACGGCATAGTGCGATCAATACCAACAACCGCACCTTGCACAATATTATCGCCAAATCCCATAAATACTCGACTGGGGGATTGAATACCCAACGCTTCTTTAAACCAGCTAGAAACTTTGCCACCAAAGTTTTTAATGGTGCCCTTAGCCGTGGTCAGCATATTAGAAATACCATTAACCAATCCATTAACGATATTTTTACCAAAGTCAGTAAAATTATCGGGCATATCCATGCCAAACCATTTCATAACGTCAGCGAATGTTTTATAGAACAATCCCAATGGCGACCAATTTAAAATTAATTTACTGACCTCAAATATTCCGCCATCAAACGCATTAGTAATGTCATTCCATCGAGCTGTAAACCAACCTTTGACGTTAGACCAAATATTTTTGATTCCCTGCCATCCCATTTGGAAAGCGAATTTTACTAAGACCAAAAGCCGTTTAAAGAAATTACTGATGGGCTTCCAATAGCGATAGATAAGATAAGCGGCCACTGCAATACCAGTGATGATCAATCCGATAGGATTCATTAATAATGCGCGTCCAATCCACAAAATAGCTCTGCCAGCTAACATTAAGCCCTTATAGAGAGCACTACCGAGGATTCTACCCAACCAGAGAGCTGCTCCGGCTATTTTTCCCAAGATGTTTGCAACGACGCTGAATCTGCCGACACTACCGATAGCCATTCGAAACAGTAACCACCGTGTGCGCATTAACATTGCGCCTTTCCAGATATCAGTTATAGGGGAAAGCAAAAGATTAAGACCTAATCTGACACCGATTGAAGCTGCTTTGAATGCCAAGAACCCGCCGACCAGCGTGACAACATTGCTGATAAGTTCAGGATTAGCGGCCAGCCATTTTCCGGTCTTGTCCATCAATGGAATAAAGGTTTCGGCTAACTGTATTAATGCTGGACGCAGCGACTGACCAATGCTAATAGCCGAATCATTAAACTCAATTTGAGTACGCCGCCACTGTGCTTCTAAGGTATCGTTTTGTTTATCAAAGTCGGTATCAACAGATTTTTGTGCCGAATCAGTCCCCATGCCTGTTTTGATACGCTGATAATCGCCCCAACGTTGCCGCATGGCCAAGAGATGGTTGACTGTCTGTACGTCGGTGAAAATAGAGGATAACCCGAAGGATTCCATGAGCATACGCTGTGCATCTTCATCACCTCTGGCTCCCGCTTTTTTCCACTCTTTCATGAGATCAGCGCCTTTACTCTTGATAAATCGGTCTGCGATCATGATTGAGGCTTCATATTGTGAGTACCCCGAAGAAACATATCTGCTCATTGAGGTTTGATAATCGACGTCAGCTTCAGCGTATCTTTTGGCAATATCACCACGTCCCATTGAAGCTAGCCAGTTCCTCATATTGGTAGCTGCTTCACCTTCCGTTCCTGCGCCTTCACGGCCAACTTCCAAGCTGGCAATAATCTGTGAAACTGCCTCCTGACCATATATTCCCTTACCAGCAAATTGCTGCGCCATTTCTGGAAAGTATTGGGCGAGATCTTTTAATTCAAAACGACCCGATTTAGTACCGAAAACGGCTCGGTTAAAGGCTTCCTTGAGCGCTTGATCACCTTCAATTTTCAGGGACTCAAAGGACAGAGCCATTTTGGCTAAGTCATTAATATTAGCTTTGGATGCCGTGGCGACGTGGCCCAATAATCCACTCATATCGGTCGATTTCATGGGAGATTTTCCGGCGGCAACCAATGTACCAATACCTTCCAGCAGAGTTTCTTGTAATTGGTTTGTTTGCTTGGCGTTCTGGCGCAAGATGATTCCGATTTTTTGCTCTTCTTTCGGAGACAGATTGCCAGTGACAGCTATGTCCCTTAATCCTGATTCAAAAGAGGCATACTTTGTGACGGACTGAACAACGGGAGAGGATAACGTGTGAGTTAATGCATAGGTTTCGGCTCCCTGTGCATATAGCGCCATACGATTCGCTTTGGCTGCATCACTCATGCTAGCCGCAGACTGTAAGCGCTGTTGCTGGCGGTTCAACTGTTCCAGCGTTCGACTGATGCGTTGTAGATCCGCATTCAAACGCTGGGCACTACGGGAACCAAGTTGACCGTAACGTTCAACAGCACGGTTCAGTGCCTGCTGTCGGTTCTCCAGCTGGCGAGTCGTTTCTCCCAGTGTTCCTAGAGTACGACGTGTACCAGACATGGCAGAACTGAACGCACTACTAATGGCCCCACCAATAATGACACCAATGGAAAATTCTGTTGACACGAATTAACCGCCTCCATTCTCGCGTTTGATTTGGGTGTTGGCCTCATTCAACCAACATTCAAATTCATCCAGCGCCAGATTATCAATCTCGCTCGGCTGGAACCGGAACCATCGTGCCAACATCGCCGATGCTTGCCACACTGTTTTTATTTCCCTGATCCAATCCGATAACTTGCTGAAATCGTTTCTGTAATGCCAGATAATCAGCAACATCCATCTGTTCGATATCTTCTGGTAACAATCCTGTCGAACGTGCTATCAAAATATCATCCCAGTCAGTAGGATTTTCGCTGGCTCGCCGGGCAGCCTTGATATCTTTAACTTTCAAACGTGATAACTGAAGCTCTTCAATGCGAACACCAGCAGCCGTGGTATAGGGAAATTGAAGATGGTAAGTCGTGGTTGACATGATGATACTCCTCTGTAAGTTTCATTCAGTATCATCCATGTATGGAAACGGAAATATTAAAGGGGATTAAAGAAGAAAGGGGCTGATGCCCCCGTCATTAGTGAATGCGAAAGCCTTTACAGTTACGAAAAAAGTCTATCAGATATTCTTTCCCTTTCTCTGAACCGATATCGGAAAACCAACCTTCCGGAGGAGTCTACTTATCAATCAAGTCGGCAAGCTTTCTGGCTTTGGCGCGGATGCAGTCATTATTTAGTTTAACCTCCAATATTGATGCGATAATCAGTCATTTGATCAATGCCGCCAACACGGAAGATATTGGCCAGATAATCCAGTTCTAACAGCTCCTCACCATCCAGTACCTGCTTAATGTAAGTACTGGTAAAGCTACTGGAAAAATCAGCATTTTCATGTTGTTTAAATGTGCCCAGCGGATTCTTCTTAAATAAAATGGTCAGATATGTCACCAATGGCACTTCATCAATGCGCCCCTGTGAACTGAATTTCTGGACGCTGGAACGGCACTGCAATGCCAGAGACTTATAGGGATTGGCAGCAGATAACATGGCGTCACGGTAGAAACTGTTCCACTTGATCTCGCCTTCCAGCTTATCGAAGCCTGCTGGTAGTTCCACCTTACCGACCATCCCCAGCGCCTTATGCTCCTGCATGGTCATGGAAACGTCTGGCAGTTTCACTTCTTCAGCCCGTCCCAACAGGTTATTGCCGTCAATATAAATATTGGCGTTGGTGATGCGGTTAATCTCTATTTTTCCGGCCATTAATTATTTCCCTTTAAATTCAGCAAATACTCAGAGGTAATTTCGGTCTCAAATGTCAGCCGTTCCAGTGGTGGTGGCGGTGTGTACTTATAACTGAGTAACAGATGACCTGATGCCAGCTCCGTTTCTTCGTTATGGGTCGGATCAAACCAGCATTTGAATCCCAACAAAGCGCCATCAGCAATCAATTTACGACCATAGGCATTCACAGATTCTGTCAGGGCATCTATCAGCGCTGGCGTGATCGGCATATCGATATATTGCTGACTAAAGTAACGCAGGGATTCATTAATCACGTCGCCCGTTCTGCGCACGTTCTCGAAGTTACGCATGTGTGTCACAGTTGGCCACGCGGCGGTACGGTTGCCCCATAAGCGCAAACCAGAGCCATAATTATTGAACACTGTAGTAATCCCTTGTTCATTGAGCTGGTTCACTTCACTTTGTGGATCGTCAATTATGGCGGATAGCTGGCGCTCAATACCTGTGATCCCTATAATTTCTTGATTGGAGGATGACCACCAAAAACCTTTGTCTGCATCAATCTTGGCACGCAGCCCTGCTGCACGAGATGACAAGGGTTCCAGGCGCTCGCTATTGCTTTCCGCATCATAGACTTTGACGTGTGGGTAACACAGCCGGACACGATCAGAACTGGTATTAAAATTGATTGTGCCAGACGGGCCGCGGCCACTGATAGCCTGAACAAAAGTGGTGCCTATCGGGGCATCAATATAGGTCATGGCACCCAATTTAGTTGCAAGGGCAATCAGTTCTGTTGTCACACTTAGCTGGGTACAGTAGACAGGAGCCAGCAAAATCTTGGCAAAGAACCCATACAGGTTATAAGTATCATTCAGTAACTTCATACCTGTACGGTTACCCGCTGCACTGATGCTGCCAATAATGTCAGCAGGCGTCACTAATGTAGGATCGGCAAAGTCATAGCTGGCAATTACGGTTGCACCCGCAGCAATGTTTTTACCGATATTCTTGAGGCTGCCTGTTTGAGCATCCAAAGAATAATCTTGCCCTTCTACATAAGGGGCACTACCAGAGGTGGATTTTAGTAAGACATTACTGACCACGGGATTAGCCAGTTTCGCTGTTCCTGTGGTTTTATCAAAGCTAATGCTTTCACTGGCAACATTAGCTTTATGCACCTCAGGATCAAGAACGTTAATGACCAGCACAGTTCCCGCCCCATGATCATAAATAGCATCCAGTGCTTGTGGGATGGTAAAACCATTCATTTGAGTACCAAATTGAGCGGCATCTTTTTCTGACAGACAAAGTGTCACTGCATTTACTGGCCCTATCGGTGCAGTACCAATTAAGCCGATCACGGCGGATTTCACTGTCTTGACGGGACGTGAGCCTTTTTCGACTTCGATAGTTTCGACGCCATGCAAATAATTAGCGGCCATCAGTGGCCTCCTCAGACTTTTCTTTTTTCTTCAGGAGATTTTTTTGCTGTTCTGACAGTGGATGAAGATATCGCAGCGCGATCAATGTCTTCACATAATCATGCTGCTCCGGTAAATCAACAGTTTTTTCTGACCAGAGCAAAACTTCAGTGCCATCAGCTAAAGTGATGCCGCTTGCTGGGCCTGTATAGAGGTATTTCATTGTTCAGTTCCCTCATAATTGATTTGGGCTAACGGCGAACCATTCGGTAACTCACCGTCTTCGATAAATACACTTTCAGTCGCAAAATCCAGCGTGTATTGCCACAAACCAGCTATCTCACCGAGAAATGTATCCCGTACCAGCCAACATTTTCGTTGGCAGTTCGGTGGTTGGAATCCGCCGAGAACCCGGCGTACATCATCTAATGTGGCAACGGCACCGTGACGTCCATTAAGCTGACGAAAAACTATGGTGGCATTGAGCATGACAGTTTGTGTCTGCAATACCGCCCCAACATCTTCAGGCTTGTCGAAGCGAGAACCGGGATAGCTGATTAAAATGGCTCCCACCGGATGGTTCAGCCTGAATTCAGTTGGCCTTTCAGGGAAATACTCCACCTGTAAGCCAGGTAGTTTTTCTCTTAGCCTCATGATAATGGCATCAATGATCGGAGAAACATCCATCAGTATTTCTCCAACATTCCTTTACTCCCTCCAAAGGTGGGACGACGCGCCCGAACACGAAACTCCCCCGGTTCAGGGGCATCTTTTCCTGTGGAAAGCAGGCCCAGTGTTAGTTTGGCATCTCGGATGTCAGCCAGTTGGCGCAAAACAATTTTGTAATCATCTATCACGGCTTCAGGAATAGAACCTTCTGGACGGCGGGCATACAGCCGATAGCGTGTTAACGTAATGGCGGCATCACGTAATACCGTGGGAACTTCCGCCAGAGGCAGGATATAACGTCCACGTAAATGGGCATCGATGAGTTCATCGGCATAGCGAATGGCACTGTTAACCACAGGCTCATTGATCGTTTGAGCATTAGGCTCTTCGTTAGACAGCCATATCAATGATTGCGTTGGTATCTGCTCTTGCAAGTCTTTCAATGAGCAATACATGTCATATGCCACGTAAGATACGAATGATATTACCTGCCGCTGTGGCATCATCCAGCGCAAACCCGACAGATGTGCCGGCAGCATTTTCAGCCGAACTCAGTGGTACTGCACAGGCATCCTTATCCGACTGTACGACTTGCCCACGGGTTATTGGCCCACCAGCTTCAACAGCAATAATGCCCAAGACATTAACTGGAACGACATCACCAGCCTTCGCATCCACCTCTGCTATACCAAGTGCAACGGTTCCAGCCTGACACGGTGCATTATCAGTACTAACTAAACGATGCTGGATGATGTTCGCACTGGCGATAATTGTTGTCGTCAATACGGATTGTTGTGTTACTGCCATGATGATGTCTCCCTTACTTCACAATATTGGTAATCAGATAGCCGGCATCACCGCCAACAACCGCAACTTTATAAATATCGGTGTAACGGCAGTAATTCACCTTGCCGCCAACGCCCGGATATTTATCCGCTACAGGCATTCCTTTGCGGCGAAATGTATAGCCAAAGGAGGGTTCATATTCATCAGCGCTTTCTGCTCCTGCCTGCGGAGGTGATACGTAATGCAACATCAAATTATCAGCCCAGATATCAACGGGATTTTCTTTAATACTTGGGGTAGAAACAGGTTCACCAACGACAACGTTTTGGATTTGGAAAAGGTCTTTGAGTATTTCTATTGTGATACGTTTACGTTCGTTGGCTCCAATAGCTGCCTGAATTTCAGGATGAAATTTTAACAGTGACATCACGCTAGCCCCCATTGTCATGAGGTTTGGACGTACACCAATGGCAGTACGAACAGCATCAATTCCAGCTTCAATGACTTTGATTGGATTACCTTTGCCACCAGCCCAACGTTCATTAGCTGTCAGACTCTTCACCGAGTCACTAAGATAAACTTCAGGGTCTTGTGCCAATCGAGCTGCATACAGTTCACGCTTGAGATTCACGCCATTGGTGGAACGACGGATTGCCTTTGCTTCTTCATTAAATAAAGATTCTGATTTCTCACGATAATCAACAGGTGCAGCTAGATCATGTTCGTTGAGCACGATATCTAACGAAGAGCCTTTCTCACGGATCAAAACGTTACTGTTGGCACCAACGGCACGCGTGGTGTCATATTCCACAAAAGCACTTTTGCCAAATGTCGGCACACTAGCACCTTCTTTCTCCATTTCGACAATGGGAAAAATATGTTCACCAATAAACACCGCATTTTTATAGCCACGCGCCACGCTGGTTAGCACAGGGTCAACAATACGTTTGCCTTTCAAATAATCAGACATTTATTTCTCCTCAATAGTTACGTCCGTAGTGTTACAGGCAGCGGGTAACGGCTACGTCGTAACTGATACCTTCTTTCTTCGCCAGAGAGATGGCTTTTTGATGCAACGCCAGACGTTCAGGATCTGCATCAGAAAACTCAGCAATATCTGATGATGTGTTTTGGTCAACCCGGTCTTTTGTTGCATGTTCACCAAAATCAATAATAGGCTGGGTAGAACTCAGCAGATCTTTAAACGCAGTAGCCAATGGTTTTTTCACATCACCTTCAGCAAACTCGACAGGGGAATCTCCTTGGGTTACAGCGTCCAGCAAGGCGACCACGACAGATTGAGCAGCAGGTGCCAATCTGCCGTCTGCGATCAGCTTTTCGGCAAATGCCACGTTTCCGGCATGTTGCTCAGTTTGTTTGCGCTTTGCGTCGGCAGCATCACGGGCAGTAAGCTGTTCTTTCAGGCGAGTGTTTTCATCTTTGAGCGCCTTTTTTTCTTCATTTGTCACGATGTTTTCCTCATGTTGATGTGTGTTATTGGGTTCATGAAAGGCAGGAGCAGGCTGAACCGTGCTATAAGCTTCTTCACGTAATGAATCCACTTGCCAAGAAGGAAGCGCTTTGTCTGCTTCATCCATACCGAATTTACTAATCAAAAATTCTCGCAAACGCCCCCAAAGTGAGGCGTTGGTGATATCACTCCAATCAGAGAACTCCACAACACCATATTCTTGTTCGCTGAATTCAACCTGTTTCAATCCTTTAATGGCGGGTGGCTTCGCCCCCAAAAAGCCGACATGACGCAAATAGAGCACGCCGGGTTTAGGGTTGTTTGGGGAATCAGGTAAATAGAAAGAAGCAGAAATTTTTTTATAGCGGCCTGCATCGACCAATTCAGCGAACTGAACATCAACCTGTTGAGGCTCCGCAATTAAGTCATCACCGGAAGATGTCAGCGATTTAACCCAACCATAGGCGGGCAAATTGTCTTTTGGATGCCCAATCACAATCGGTGCTTCATGCAACGATGAGTCATAAGCCTTTGCACAAGCTTGCAAATCTGCGGGGCTGAACGGCAATTGTTTGCCATTCATATCGGTATGTGTACCGGATTTGAAAATGTGAAGTGATTTCATTTCACTGCCTCTATTACGTTAATAGAGGCAGTTTCTCCATAATCAGAAAAAACGACTTTTAATCTGCTTTAGAAAAGACTTCGGAAGGAAATAAAAAAGTGGAGAACTGCATGCAATTAGATACCGAAAATTTGAGTCTGTAAACGCTTTATAAAGTTTTTTGCGGATGACAATGATAAATCACCCGCATAGCGAGGCAACGTTTAACGGTGTGCCGCTGATTCAAGATGTCGTTGAATGGTACTTAATACGGCTCTTTCTGCTTCTGGTGATAATTCGCCTTGTTCTGTTACGGGCAGATAAGGCCGGGCTGGTAACAATACAGATTGATCGCGGCCAGCTTTACCTCCCAATTGATGAATACGCCCGTAGACTAAGTTTGTACCGACAACTGCCGTGTGAGCATCATATCGGGTACTGACTGAACGCATCAAACGAGCAGTTTTTTGCAGTGTCTGACCACCACGTTCCTTTGCCGCCACAGAGGGTATCCATGCCGGGCGTCCTCCAGTTTCAAAGTTAAAATCGGTTTCTGTTGACAATGTTCCAGCAATTTTACGCATGGCAAGTGTCAGATCATTAGTAGCCAATTCTAATGCCCGCAGTCCACGTCTTAGGTCTCCATCATTAATGGTGATAGTGATATTACTCATTCTGTCCTCTCAGTTCGCGGCGGGCCAGTCCAGATAGCTCCCCCTGATATCTGGCCAAATCGGGACGATATGCTGCCCCCGGCGAATATGACCAACCTACATCAGTCGCCACTTTTGTTATGCCGGTGTTGAATGTAACAACGGGCTGTATCTCACCTGTTTTTTGTGAAACCAATTTCAACTCCCAGCCCATTGCTTTACCTGAATGCATAACTTTTATCCCTCTGGCACGAACATCATCATGACTGAGGGCAATCACACTGCAACGGCAACGCCAGCCATTAGGAGGATAGAAGGCTTGCCAAAATGGGTCGTCAGAGCGAAATACCAAACCATGCAATGCGAGATGGCTCTTGCGTGTATGGTTATCGTTGATCCCTGTATACATCCAGTACGGTCGGTCATCAATATTTTCCATTTGTTCGGCCCAACGGCCTGCACTGTACAGCACCGACATGTTGGTACGAAAGATAGTATCAAGGCGCCACGGACTACCTTGCTGAACAGTGACACGCTCCCCTGTAACGGGGTCATCGGTCTCTTTCGTTCCCCACCACCCCTTACGTTTTAATGTTGGCTCCAGCTCCTGACGAAACCAACGATCAGTCTTGCCTTCATCCAGTGCCTGTTGTAGCGCCTGGCGAATATCTTCCAGAATATCCAGACGCGTGACTTTCGCCACCGTGAATGCACGGGCATGAGTCTCTTGCCAAAGTTCTTCCCAATCCCACGTTATCTTGTAACCCTTAGATTGCAGATAACCAATGGCTCGCTTGGGAGGTAATGTCATGCAATACGCCAGTTCAGGCGTGGTTATGCTCATGCAAGCGCCCCCAGATGTTAGACACAAACAAAACCCGTGCTAGCCGCTCTTGCAAACCCTCTGCGTCCATTTGTGGATAAAGCTCGGCTAACTCCCCTATTAGATCGCTGGGATTAACACCGTTTTGAACACGATGGAACAAAGGAAGCAGCAGAGACTCCAATGATTCATTCAATGATCCTTCATTCATCAAAATATCCAGTGCTTCATCTAAGGTGTCTTGTGCTGCTAAATCTGCGTGAACAGCTTCAGAGAACGCCAGTGGGAGGGATGGAATAGTCGTGGTTGACAAGGTTGTTTCATCAATATCCCCATCCTGCAATTGATATTCGCGTTTCCAGTATTGCGGAGTAAATCTGACACCAGCCTGACTCAACTTAACATCACGATTAGCCTGTGTTTCATCAACCGATTGCTGCTCCCAAAGACGATAGACCGGACATTCAACGTTACCGAAGTTCAGTTCTACAACCCAGCGTATAGCCTGATTGATGGCACTGGTGATAACGTCAGCATCAGCATCACGAATATCATCCGTTACCTCTAATCCCGCTTGTGCAGAGGCTTTATTGCTGTTTGCTTCGGTTGTTTGGTTTTGTCCCAGTAACGCAATAGAGATCTCACTGCGAGCAACGGTAATTAAGTTCTGGTAAATATCACTGCTGTCTGATTTACCTGCTGCCTCTTTAATCTCAACGGAGGAATCATCAGGAATGGCGGCAACTGCATCATCAATCATCGCTTCCATCGAATCCAATAACAGATCAATTTCACTTTGTGGCGTACCTCGTGGATGTTTTCCAATCACCCACGGTGAACCATACTTCTCAGCAAAGCGTACCCAAAACTTCATGCCGCCTTTCTTAAAGGTGACGGGCCAGAAGCACATGGATAAATCTGGAAATCCATAAGGGTTGTCATAAGTAGCATCTTGACGTGGTGTTACAAATTTATAGAGAGGAACCCGTTCTCCTTCTACGCCTGCATCACGGGCACGAAAACGCAGTTGGTTATCACGGTCATAATGGAACCAGTCAGGCGGTTTGCTAACAATATCCGTCACTGACCATGATTGATGCTGACTCCACATCAATTCACAAGGCTGATAGCCGTACAGAACCGCTTCATGCATTTCGCCAATGATACGTGACATATCCAAGTCCGCGAGCATGTCACGGATAAAGTTGAAGACTTGCACAGGGGCATTGCTGCGTTCTACACCACGCTCCAGTGCTTTCACTCCGGCCTTGCGGCGGCGAATACATCCACCAACTAAAGGATCAGTACGTAATTCACGATAGATACGAATATCCCGCCCTTGGGCTTTGAGAATAGCATCAGGGTTAGGTAGATATGTGCCCAGACTGTAGAAGTCAATGGAACGGCTACGCGATGCAATTTGTTCAGTGAACGACTGCTTTGATTCGGAAAAGTTAATAAATTCTGTTGGTGAAACCCAGATACCACGAGCCATTAGTATCCCTCCAGCATACGTGCAGACTGACGGCGTCGGCGGGAACTTGCCTTCACCGGACCTTTGTTAATTTCACGGCTGGCGAAGTACGCTAGGGCAAGGGCTATCGCTGCATCACCGTGGCGCTTGCCGCCGTCCGCTTTTGCTTTTGAGCGCTGCTCAGGTACACGGGGAACACCGTTAATGACCTGTACTGCTCTCAGGTCATCCAAAGTGTCTTCATCCTTTGGCAGTGCCTCCAGATCGCCGTCTTCCAGCGCAGCCTTCACCGGGGGCATATTGTCACGATACCAACCTTCGGTGAGCATGACTTGCTGAACACGGCTGATGCCATATTTTTGCACGGCATATTCGGCCAGATAAGCACCGTTACCACGGGCATCAAAGGCTGCACCCAGCAGATTAGGAAGTCCATCCATTAGATACCAAGTGATTTGCTCCTGTTGTTTAAATGGCACGTTGCGCAGCTCCAGAACAAACGGCACTCTGCGTACCAGATTTTTTTGTTGCAGCAATGGATAATCCACGGACAAATCACCACTGCGGCCAAAATCGCGTCCCAGAAACGAACGAGCATCAGAAGGCAATGCATCCAACAACGGTTTCAGGTTGGCTTTTAGCCACTCTTCGGTATCTGTGCGGCGTATTTCATCGGATTTAAGCTCATATCCTTTCGGACAAGTCAGTCGCAGCAGTGGCGTATCGGGAGACATCCGAGATTCAATCAGAGCGCGGGACAACCATGCTCCACCACCATTAGCAGGAATACAGTCCAATTCTTCTGATGCTCCAGCTCCGTAGAACTTGTACACCGACATCATCCACTGTTGTTCAGCCTCTTGTGACCATTCACGTCCGGTACGTAAGCAGACACGGTGAAATAGTCCTTCAGCCACAGCTTTCTTAAAGGTCATACGGTGGATAACGCCGTCCCTGCGTCCTGCCCGGATATCGTTCAGCAACTCATTAAACAAGTTGCTATCCCCGTTATGGGTGGAGATCACTCGCACTTTACCGCCCCAGATAAGCATGGCTAGTGCCGCTTTCAGTAATTCATCGAGCTGTTCGTGGAAAGCAGCTTCATCAATGACAATGATCCCCTGACGGCCACGCAAGTTAGACGGACGGCTAGAAAGCGCCACTACACGGAATCCAGAATCTGGAAATTTGATAGTGAAAGTTTTGATGTGCTTATCATCTTCGTCTTCTTCCCAGAACCCTTCTTCAATTTCACTAGCCGCATAGTTGAAAGCACGAGCCCACATTGCACAGGCTTGAATATATTCAATGGTCATATCTTGGTTATAGGCGATGTAATACACATTCATACCACCCGCCGCGGCAGAAGATGCGGCGATGAGTACATTATCTGACGCTTCAGCCCAAGTAATTCCCGTTCGACGACTCTTCTCATTGACTTTAAAAGAAGACGAGTCGGCCACCCATCGTTGCTGGTATGGCAATAAGACGACAGGTGCTGCTATTGAGGAAGTATCTGGTAGAACAGGTGCAAGCTGACTCATGTAGCAATTCCCAATATTTCCCGACGTAATGCAGCAACTGCTTCGGCAGATAATCCACCTTTGCGTGCAATTTTCTCTGCATTACTTGCAGCAGCTTCAGTCCGTGCCCGGACTTCAGATTGGAATTTTTTCAGATTCACGCTAGCACGAGAAAGTGTAGCTACGTTTTTTGCCACCGTTGAAAGCAGTGTGACACGCTCTTTTGGCGCAATCTCTCCGTTTTCAGCTTCCTGAAGTTGAATAATACTTTCAAAAAGTTCAGTCTGAATTAAAGCAATCACAGCCTCAGAACGTGCATCTTGATCATCCACGGCACCTTCTGTGAGCATCCGTGCTGCTTCTGTTGCTGCCCGTATTGCACCGTATCGCTTTTCTATTTTTTGACCATAACGGTGAATAGCAGACTTACTGATTACATAACCTTGATCACGCAGCAAGATTTCGAGTTCCTGGTATCCACTAAATCCTGATTCAGTCAAAGCCCGCTCCAACCAGCGCCGGACATCTTCAGGGAGTTTATCGATTGTGCTTCGACGCGCCATTATTCACTCCAGTACTTTTCAGGGCGAGCAATACCAAGGCCGCATTCAACCGTATATTCAACAACATCAACACCAATACGAGTTAAGTCAGCAAACCAGCTACCCGATGGCTGTTTATTGAGGTCAATTAATTTACGGTCTGCCAGATAATCCAATTCCTTCCGTAATTCCAATGCAGTGACGTCAGGATAAATCGCGCGAGATATATCCAATAACAGCGTTTCACTGGCGGTATATGGGCGGGTTTTATTCAGTGCGACCAATAGACTCCAACGCAATGATTCACGACGAACACGAGCAACATCAATCATTTTTACCTCCGGCAATTCGGTGCTGCTGCACCATCTCTAATTTGCTGTAAAGCGCATCCAGCTTGGCTTCAATTACTGTTTGACCACGAATATAATCTTCACGGCGCACGTAATTCAGCGGCAAGTCAGCCTTAAACTGCATAAACTCACGTTCGAGCTGAGACCAATTGTCTACGGAATTTTTAAGCGCCTGCTCTAACGAGGCGTGTCTTTCCTCCTGTCGCTCTTCGGCTTTGCTGAATAACCACTTTGCGATACCAAAAACGAAACCAAGGAAAGAGAGCAGAAAACCTACGGCAGCCCAAAATTCAATCTGTAGTGTCATTGTTGTAATCCTTCGATGTAATCCAGCAGGCCATTGACCTGCGCTTTCAATGCAAGACACTGTTCTCCGTTGTCGATGATATTGGCAAGGATATCTCGTTGTGTGATACCGGATGGCCGTAGTTGGGCATCAGAGCTTTCATTTCCACGGAACGTTTCATCAGCGCCGGAGGTAACGGAGGCAGAGTGAGTTTGTTCACTGGACAGGCCGAGGGCGGCGTTGTATTGCTGCATGAAGCCACGAGTAAACACACAACTAACAGGATGAAACTGTTGTTTTTCATCCATCCAACTCTGGGTAACATGGTCAATTTTCCTCTTCAGTTGTTGGTTCTGAGTGCGGAGTTGTTCAATATCGTTGAGATAATTAGCTTCTGCCTGATGCGCTGAGTTGACCTGCATTTGGTAACGTTGCTGCAAGGCATTGAGTGCTGCCAGTTCCTGTTCTGTCCGTCGCTTTTCCAGCAGAAGAAATTCGGTTTTCTGCTGTGCTAATGCGGTGTTTCCTGTCTCCGTTGCTTTCTGAAAGCCTATGGTATGACCTCTCCAGTGAGCCAAAGCGAACATACCAATTAGCAACAAAATCAATACAACAGGTTTAGCCCATAATTTAATTGGCACAGCTGGTACCTCCCCAAGCCAAATAACGAGGCGCGAGTTCCAGTAATATGCGGTTGGAATAATGTCGATTTTCTTTCCATGCTGACGCTCTACGTCCAGCATTCTGAGATTCAACATGACCGAACCAGACCCACGGATTGAGACCAACTGCCTCGGTTTTCTTCTTATCCCGTAGTAACCAGTCTAAGCCCCCATTATAGGAAGACAGCGCCATCGCCATTCTCTGGCACTTATCGGCAGCTTTAATGCGTTGCCATAGCCAATGGTCATAGTGAACCATCGCCCGTATAGACCAGACTGGGTTGAAGGGATCTTTATTGGATAATTCAGGAATGCGTTGACTAATCCAATCCGCTGTTGCGGGCATAAACTGGGCCATACCCTGAGCACCAATAGGCGAAATAGCTCGTGATTTCCAGTCACTCTCCTGATGCAACTGAGCGGCAAAATCAGCTACAGGCGCATTCAATCCCCAGATCACACGAGAAGCACGTATTAAGTCATTGCGGTATTGCCGCGAACGGTGTGGTAGTTCGTCAGCCAATGCTGGGCTGACCATACCACTACACCACAACAGAACAATTCCGATAATCTGCCGCCAATTCATAATCACAACCCTGTAGCTACACTCAGACAGGTAGCGGCAACAATCAATGCACGGCGTATCAGAACGGCTGCAAATACCATATGGTAGCCAGTCTGAACGGGATATTTTCCTTTTTTCATGAGTATTTCATCATATTTCAGATACTGACCGGGCCTTGCTTTCGGGAATAAACTACGATCAAGCCAGTACCCCAAGACAACAGCCAGAGCAATAAGCGACAATTTGTAGATCACAACAGGGACTTGTTGAGGGGAAACTAAACCGATAGTGATCAGCAATAGAACAGCTGTTAACAACCAGCCACCGAGGCGTAATTTTTTGATAAGTGATACAAACGATTTGAAAGTTTTCACTGAACTGTCTCCGTAGTCGTTGATGGAAACAGTTTTGCCAATTTATCGGAAAAAGGATTTTAAAGGGCGTTAAGAGCGCATCAGAAAAGTAAAAGACAGGATAAGAGCGACCTGCCTAACACTCGAATACTGGGTAGGCTATCAACTCACAGGTATGTACTGTGAGTCAACCGAGGCTCTTTCCGCTATTGATTATTGATGACCGGGAAAGCCTAACTCATTTTCAGCTAATGGAAAAGGCTTACGGATAATGAAAGAACAATCTTTACCTATCGTTCCGTGGATTGGTGGTAAACGCCGATTAGCAAAACATATTTTACCGTTATTTCCTGAACATACCTGTTATGTCGAACCGTTCTGTGGTGCTGCCGCGCTGTATTTCCTAAAAGTACCGAGCAAATGTGAAGTGATTAATGATCTTAATGGTGAGTTGGTGAATCTTTATCGCGTAATAAAACATCACTTGGAAGAGTTTGTCCGGCAATTTAAATGGGCATTGGTCAGCCGCCAAATATATAAATGGTTACAGATTACCCCCGAAGAAACGCTAACCGATATTCAGAGAGCAGCACGTTTCTACTATCTCCAAAAGCAGGCGTTTAGCGGTAAGGTTGCTGAACATACTTTCGGTACTTCCACCACCAGCCCACCGCGATTTAATTTACTCAGAATAGAAGAAGAGCTATCAATGGCTCACCTACGACTAGCAAGAACGATCATTGAAAATATGAACTGGGCACAATGCGTCCAACGGTACGACAGGCCACATACGCTGTTTTACTGTGATCCGCCGTATTGGGGTACCGAAGGATATGGCATAGATTTCGGACTTGAGAACTATGATCTATTAGCAGAACTAGCACATACCATCCGAGGGGAAATGGTAATTTCGGTGAACGATATTCCAGAAATGCGTAAGGCATTCAAAGGATTGAAAATGCAAGTAGTCAATATCGGTTACAACTTGAAAGTCACGGGGAAAGCTAAACAGAGTAAAGAGCTGATTATTTGTAATTTCTAATAACCGAGAATGGCAAGGCAATATATTTGCTTTGCCATTTTTTACCTTTAACCTAAGCCAATAGAACGGGATACAAACTGTAAGCCTATTCCGAGAGTTTGGCTCACTAAAGACCTTAACGCTTCTTTACTTTCAGTCTTCAATGTTTCCTTAATGCGATCACCTAATGGGGTTTCTAAGCTGTCAGGGATTACTTTAAGAACTTCTAAACCTTCAGCCGTTAATACGGCTCTATGACAACCTTCAGAGCTCATAGTCCCTGCCAAGTAACCATTTGTCATGAGCCAATCCACTGTATCCAGAAAGAATCTATGATCTTCTACTGTAGTACAAAGTTCGTCAGAGTATGTTCCATCAGAATATTGAAGGGGTTCACCGATTACCTCTATAGATAAAAGATCTATCTTTAAAGGAAATGACTCATATAGTTTCCCAAATATAATACCTACAATTTCATTAAACTTTTCTATGTTTGTAGTAGACATAAATATCCTATTTGTTTCTAAAGTTTCAATTTCAATGTTCCACCAGGTACATTCTGTTGATCTAAACAAACAGATTGGCAAACTGATTTAGATATGGATAAAATTGTTTCGTTATCCCCTATATCAAGAAAACAATTATTCCCATTGGCTATATAATCATTGGGAAGTTTGGCATTTGTGGGAATTAATAAGTTACGCACAGTCCATACCCTTATATGAAATAGAAAATAACTATATTTTTAAGAATTTCTACGTTGTAAGATGACATCTATGGTATCAATAACATCCTGATTTTCATCTATTATCCTATTTTCTATCTTCCTGTGCTTGTCCATTTTTTTTCCGCAAAGCGCTATCAACACGACCCAAGAAATAAAGATTATCAATGTCTTATCATTAAGTACCAATACATTAGTAAATCCTTCACCGAAAAATATCATATAAGCGTTCCATAGGGCAAACGTGAATGCT
This sequence comes from Photorhabdus viridis, assembly GCF_040256935.1. Classification (NCBI taxonomy): domain Bacteria; kingdom Pseudomonadati; phylum Pseudomonadota; class Gammaproteobacteria; order Enterobacterales; family Morganellaceae; genus Photorhabdus; species Photorhabdus viridis. The sequence continues at coordinate 16,596 of NZ_JBEJZY010000023.1, read as the reverse complement.
ATAAGCACGAGACTAAGTAATAGCAGGCAAGGTGTATTGATGTAATAACGCCATTTAGCATCTTTATTTTCTATAAGTAATTCTCGTTTTATAGCAAGTAATTCCCGACTATTCCTTTCATGAAGCTCACGCGGGCGAGATGGCATGGGGTTAATATTGACGACTGAACCTACATGAATAGAGCCATGATTATTGCCACCAACGCTGATGGTTATTTGTCGTTCCTGCCCATCTTGGGGAAGTTGTTTAAGGCTATCAAAAACTTGTCCTGCTAATGTTTGTAATTCCTCATCTCTTCTGTCCATGCAAATCCTTTATTTTTTAATGATTAACAACCAGTTTTAATACTCTGTCAATTCTACTGTCATCGACAACCGACTCTTTAATTAAAAAGTTATATATTTTTGATGATTGCAGGACGAGTTCATCGGGCGTCCAGCGGCGATTAGCCTGTTGTGCCATCGAATCTAGTTTATGAACAATTTTTCCCAGTAATTCTGTATCTATCTCACTGTTTTTGTAAGCGGTAGAGGCTGACTGTTGAACTTGCCCTGTTATTAGGTACAACACATCAAGACCCGCTTTTGCCCAAAGGCTTATAGCATCAGCCCCTGGTGCAGATTCGTCTTTTTCCCACCTTATCTGTGATTTTCTTGATGCGCCAACCATCTCCGCGAAATCGGACTGACTAAACCCCAATCGCTCACGCTCTTTTTTTAATCTCTCACCAAGAGACATTTTTGTCACCAAAACCCTTTGCAAGTCCCATTAATGGGACAATAATGTCATGTATTGTACAAACATCATTGCATTACCGGAGGCCATAGCATGACACCCGAGAAAATTAAAAGCCGCTTTCATCAACACGGCATCACTATTACCCAATGGGCACAGGAGAACGGGTATTCCCGCGAAGCTGTATACCGAGTTCTTAATGGACAATCCAAAGCTAATTACGGAAAGGCCCATGAAATAGCTGTAAAGCTAGGTCTGAAAACGCCAAGTTTAGGCATTTAAATTTAGCCTAACTATTTTATCACTTTATGTAACAGATTATCACATATTGAAAAGGGAGAGTGTGACATGCGCAAAATTAACGTTTCCAGTTCTGGTACGCGCATATTACGGGTTCTTAAGGCTCTACGTGGTCATTCCTTGTCTGGGCTGAGTAATGGTGAATTAGCGGAATTACTGGAGGAATCTCCTGCAAATATTAATCGTGCACTAAATACATTAATAGAAGAAGGGTTGGCGCAAAAACTGAGTAGCGGCAGATATGCACCAGGTATGCAATTACTGCAAATAGCACAATCGTTCTCTAATGAAATGGCTAACACACAGGCCAGAATTACAGAAATGAATCAGCGCGTTCTAGCTGGTAGCAGAAATTAATTAACAGGGGATTTATATAATGGCACGCTCAAAAAATACAACATCAGTAAAACTGGCCGAAGATGTTCAACTTGCCGACGATCTACAGGTCAATCTCAACGCTATGACAACACACCGTCTGCAAATCATGGAACAGTTTGGTGATGGTTTGCCGTATGAACGTGATCGCATCGTCCATGAAACCCGTTTCTACATGGCTCAGAGTGCTGAAGCGATGTTAGAAGCTGGGAAGCGTCTCATTATTCTTAAAGAGAATGAACCTCATGGCGAATTTGTTAACATCGTTAAGGATCAACTCGGTCTGGAACCCCGTATTGCCCAAAAAATGGCACAAGCTGCACTCAAATTTCTTTCACCTGGATTAGAAACAAAAGCGAAAACGTTTTCGCTTTTGGGACGTTCCAAACTGTATGAATTGATGCTTGAAGACGATGATGAACTGTCTGAATTGGCTGAAGGTGGTACTGTAGCTGGTCTGACATTAGATGATATTGATCGCATGTCTGTCCGCGAACTACGTAAAGCCCTGCGTGATACACGTGCTGATCTGGATATTTCACGCCAGACGGTACAAGAAAAAAAGGAACTTGTTAGTAGTTTGATTGAGGAGAAATCTGAAATCCAGCACAAACTTCAGCGCCGAATCAATCATGAAAAACCGGAAGAAGAAGGTGCAGCTTTGACACAAGAGGTTAATTCATTGTCTTTTGCTATTGATGCCGCGATCACCAATCTTTTCAATGGATTTGAAACGCTTAATGACCATACCAGACGCACCGATATTAGTCATGTTGGGTTTATGGCAGGCGTACTCGATGACCTTGAAGTCAAAATTCGTAACCTACGTAATCACTTTAATCTGCCTGAGTACAGAGAACACAGCATTGTTCCTGATTGGGCTAAAGAAGGTGCGGAAGCAGAAGAGGAAAAATTCGAACGACCAGAATGGATGGATAAGGAAGAGGCACATGAATAAATCTGAATTGAAAAAAATGCTTGAAAAGAAACTGAAGAAATAAGGGCAATAACATGAATACCACAATGACCGAACGATTAGTTTCTATTGCACAGGCAGCACATAAAGCCGGACATGGCAGTAAAGAAGCAATATATCGGGCGGCTTGTGAAGAGCTGTGTATGTCACGTTCAACATTGATTAAAAAACTTGGTGAAGTTTCTGGCAAAAAGCCACGTAAGAAACGTTCTGATGCAGGTAATAGCGCGCTGACACGTGAAGAAGCAACTTTGATCTCAGGGGTATTGATGGAGGCCACTCGTAATACAGGGAAACAGTTATATAGCCTCGAACAGGCCGTTAATGATCTGCGTTCAAATGGCCTGATTAATGCAGGCCATATTGATACCGAAACAGGTGAATTTTCTTCGTTATCCATTGACGCTATTAGTCGTGCATTGCGCCAGTACAAACTTCATCCTGAACAGTTGAAAATGCCTGCGCCCAGCCTACAATTGGCTAGCCTGCATCCCAATCATGTCTGGGAATTAGACGCCTCAATTTGTGTGTTGTATTACCTAAAAAACCCTAATAAAAACAATGGGGTTGATAGTGGATTACGCATGATGCCTGTGGCTGAATTTAATAAAAATAAGCCGAAAAATCTGGCTCGTATCATTAATGATCGCGTCTGGTCGTTTGAATTAACAGATCACACAAGTGGCTGGATATATGTTGAATACTTATTTGGCGGTGAAACCAGTCAGAATTTTACTTCTGTGTTGATTAACGCAATGCAAGATCGTGGTGACGCAGATGTATTACACGGTGTACCCCAAATTTTATTTACTGACCCCGGTTCTGCTTTGACAGCACCTACACTACGTAACTTGTGTAAGACCCTAGGCATTCAAATGATACAACACAAGGCCCGTAACGCCCGTGCTACGGGGTCTGTTGAAAAAGCACGTGACATCATCGAACGCAATTTCGAATCCGGTTTACGCTTTCGACAGGTTGATGATATTGATGAACTTAACCGCCTGGCACGGCTATGGCGTATGAAGTTTAACCGCAGTGCAATACATAGCCGATATGGACAAACCCGTACAGATTGCTGGCTAAAAATCACAGCAGAACAGTTAGTCAAAGCACCTGCCATTAACATTTGTCGTGAATTGGCAATTAGCACCCCAGAAAGCCGTAAAGTACAGGCAACCTTGCGAGTATCTTTCAGGGGACGTGAGTATGACGTCAGTACTGTTCCTAGCGTGAGTGTTGGTGATTCTATCATGATCACCCGCAATCCGTGGCGTGACGAAGAGGCACAGGTAGTCATTACTGGTGAAGATGGCTTTGAGGCTTTCCATCTTGTTAATGAAGTCACTAAAGATGAGTACGGCTTTGCCATCGGCGCACCTGTAATTGGTAGTGAATTCCAAGCCATTCCTCAAACAATTGCACAACGTAATTTAGCCGAAGTTGAACAGAAAATCATGGGGACAAACAACACGGCTGAAACTGAAATAGCACGTAAATTGAAAACACTTCCCCTCAATGGTCGGTTTGATCCATATTTGGATATTGAACGTAATGATGCACCAACGTATATGCCAAAACGTGGACAAGCCTCTACGGTACATAGTCCACGAATTGAACAGCTTATGAACCCCGTTGATGTTGTCAAAATTTTACGTGAACGGTTTCAATTACATGGTAAGACATGGCGTGGTGAATTTTATCAGCAAATAGTTAAACGCTTTCCTAATGGTGTTCCAACAGATCAAATTGATGAGTTGGTTGATGAATTCATAGGGAAATCAACAACTGTTGTATGCAATATTGTTAACGGTAATTAATTTTTCATGGTGTATATTAAGGAAAAGAAAAATGGCAATTAAAATTCATGATCCACTGCTTTCACTGACAACTCAAAATACAACTGAGGTTTATTTATAAAAGTGATCCAGTTTGTTTTCGTGAAACTCATCATAACGTAAGAAATATAAAGGATATTTTGCCAGGGAATGATGTTGCTATCTCTTATTATCAATGGCATATGCAGAAATAAAAATAGCCGCTTAACGGGGGATTATTATGCTGGTGTTTAAACAGCAGTTACAGATACATCAGTTAACACAAAGTGCAGCAGCAAGTGCGGCAGGAATTTCAGCGGCGGCGTTGGCTCAAATTGTTAATCACAATATATGGCCACGACAGAACGCAGATGCAATTCGTCAGCGTATTACTGATTTCTTGGCAAAAAGAGGTATCGATACCGCAAAAAGTTTTGAGGTGGTACAAACAACCAATAAATCAGATATCTATATCGATAATAAAAATACAACCCTCATTTCTGAGGAGGAAAACATGTTACTAAAAAAACAAGTGTTATTTCCAGCTACGAAAAAGCACTTTGGTTTATTTCGTAATCCATTTGAAGATAGTGCAATTCAAAGTGCTGAAGATGTTTTTGTGACTCCAGATAGCCGTTATGTACGAGAAGCCATGTATCAAACAGCCCGCTATGGTGGTTTTCTGGCAGTATCAGGGGAATCGGGTTCAGGTAAAACGACACTGCGTCGTGATCTTATTGATCGTATTAACAGGGAAAATACCCCCGTTATTGTTATTGAACCCTATGTATTAGCAATGGAAGACAATGATGTAAAAGGTAAGACCTTGAAAGCATCAAACATTGCTGAAGCTATTGTGAATACCTTAGCGCCATTGGAAAACTTGAAACGATCGCCTGAAGCACGCTTCCGCCAGTTGCACAAGATATTGAAAGACAGTTCACGGGCTGGCTATCAACATGTGTTAATAATAGAAGAAGCACACTCGTTGCCTTTACCAACATTAAAACACCTTAAACGATTCTTTGAGCTGGAAGATGGATTTAAAAAACTGTTATCGATCATTTTGATTGGTCAATCTGAGCTGGAATTGAAGCTATCTGAACGTAATCAAGAGGTTCGTGAAGTAGTGCAACGTTGTGAAGTTGTTAATTTGTTTCCTCTTAATGATTATCTGGAAACATTTCTGAATTTTAAATTTAGTCGCGTAGGCATAAAGATTAACAAGATCTTAGATAATAGCGCTATTGGTGCTATCCGTGACCGTTTATGTCTTAGTCGGCATAGTGGTAAAGAAACTGTTAGTTTATTATATCCATTAGCTATCGGAAACTTGATTATTGCAGCTATGAACATGGCTGCAATTAATGAGATACCTATGGTTGATGCTAATATTATTCGCAGTATTAGCTAAAAATATCATTATGATAAAAAGTTCTATTTAGCAATTAATATTGAAAATATTCATATTAAAACTGCCTTATCACAAGTTAAATATTCAAGGCGGATTCGACTAATTTCTGATTTTATTAATTTCAAGTTGGTTACAACAAGGGCGGAACATACCATAATCAAAGAAATGGAAGTCTTAGAAACATTAAGTTCGGAATTTCATTGTCGATCTACTTGAAAAAAAGTTTCTTTGTTGAGGAAAAGAAGAAAATATATTGGTATTAATAAATACATTCATTAAGTAACAGATAATTAAATATGGTAGAAATAAAAGTTATGTTTAAAACTACTGCGGCTTCTTACACCCCGTCATTCTGTAAATAAAACTGTTGTAAAAGATATTAATGAAATATCAATTAATTCAGGTAAAGAAGATTTTTCAATTATCCATTTGAACAGAAAATTAAGTAAGGAACATACTTATGAAAATAACATGTAATCACTGCAAACAACCTGTTGAAAAAATGAATCTAAAACAAGCCAAGGTTATTCAGACTCCTGAATTTGGTGAGTGGGTTGTTAATTTAATCTTGGTTTGTCCACATTGCAGTCAGCAATACGGTGTATCTGTATCAACATGGGATTTACAACCACTGGAGACCACTCATGGATAAAACGGCCTTATACCGAAAAGCCAAGCTCAGTAGTATCAAGTTAATGCTGGCTATTCTGGTTTACTTAATTCAAGAGTACATAGCAGAGGATGAATAAGATGGCAAAACAGAAACTTATTCAGCTTACTTTCATATTGCACGTAGTGATCTAAAACTAGACGAGGATACGTATCGCCAGATGTTACTTGCAGAAACCGGAAAAGCCTCTACGCGGGAAATGGATATCCCGCAGTTAACTCGCGTTTTGGAAGCTATGAAAAAGCGCGGTTTTAAAATTCAATCTTTTAGGAAATCCAAAAAATCACGTCCATTAGATAGACATCCCCAATCAAAGAAGATACGTGCATTGTGGCTGGAAATGGCATCTATAGGTATTGTTCGTAATAGTTCTGAACAAACCTTAGCTCACTGGGTTAAGCGTGAAACGAATATTGATGGTTTACAGTGGTTAGATTCAGACCAAGCCAGCAGCATTATTGAAAAATTGAAGAAGTGGCAGAACCGCGTCACGAGGAAAAAGTATGAATGATGTGAATAACTTTCGTAGCAAAGGTCCTGAGTTGCTAGTCGAACTGGCACAGCATACAGCTTGCACGGTCAGTGAAATAATCCATGTTGAGCCTGCGTTAGCCGAACAAATTGGTGAAGCTGTTGCGAACCATATGATGCAGGTTTGGGGCGGTCAGAATGTCTATTTTCCTATGGGCATGGTTTGGAAAGTCAGCCTCCGTGATCGTGAGATTTTCAACGAATTTAACGGTAAAAATCATCATGACCTGGCTCGTAAGTTTGGTGTTTCTATTCAATGGATTTACAGCGTAGTGAAACGTATTCGAAAGGAGGAACTGGATCGCCTGCAAGGTAAGTTATTCGATAACGAGTCTGAATAGGCAGGTCAAACTAATTGAGCTTAGTAAAATCAGATGGCAGACTAAACATGATTCTCGTTCGGTCTGCCTTTCAAATACTGAAAAGGATTTACAATTGAATCTCCATAACTTCCCATTTAGTCCAAGTTTTTCCCATAATTATCTTTCAATTCCCTGTCAAATATCTTACTTATGATCAGACTATGCTCAAGCGTTTTTCCAACTCCAGATACAAACTTTCTATAAGTTCAGCGCACTGTTCCCAATGTTGAATATCCTTCGCCAGTGTCCGCTCCACACCAACCGATTTTCGTAGACGATCCGAACGAACCAACCGCTCATCAATACCGTGGCACCGATCCCAAAGTACCTGACCAAATTTTCCCAGCCGTTTCACCAGAGCGATCACATCATATTTTTGTACATCAGCACAGGTTTCCAGCCCCATATCCGCCAGCCGTTGCACAGTGACCTTGCCGACACCCGGAATTTTTTTCAGCGGTAAAGCTTTAACAAACTCAGACAATTGATCAGGTGAAATCACATATTGCCCATTTGGTTTATTAATATCAGAAGCGATTTTTGCCAGAAATTTTACCGGAGCAATACCAGCCGATGCCGTCAGTTGCAGTTCATCAAAAATAGATTTACGGATTTCATGGGCGATAAGTGTGGCAGATCCATAACAATGGTGACTATCCGTGACATCCAGATAAGCCTCATCCAACGAAAGAGGTTCTATCCGCTCAGTATAGTGAGAAAATATCTGACGAATATGCTGGGAAACCTCTTTATACAGAGCCATACGCCCCGGAAGAACTTTAAGTTGAGGGCACAATTTCAACGCCATTGCGGTAGACATTGCACTATGTACCCCGAAACGACGGGCAGGATAATTAGCCGTGCAGATAACACCTCGTTTATCTGCACTACCACCAACAGCTATCGGAATATGGCGGAGTGACGGATTATCCCGCATTTCAATAGCTGCGTAGAAACAATCCATATCCACATGAATAATCTTTCGCATTTTGCTTTGACCGATCATCACAAACTGTATAAATATACAGTACTCCATCATTAAGATCCATCAGAAAAAAAGTTAATCCCGTTATTAACTTTTTTCTGCCCGATTTCCTTCGTCAAGTGACCTGTTTAAACAGGTTCTTTTATTTAGCTACATTCCAAAGGTATTTATGGCAATGAAAAATCGCGGAAAACAACAAAAAGCATACGTACCAGTAACAACACAGCAAATTAATCGCACTGTTCGTTACGCTTTATCAAGCATGATTGTCCTAAGTGCGGGTCTGCCCGGTTATCTGACAGCACAGGAGAATGAAACACAACAGGCCGCAGAAAAGTTAGAAAAATCGGAGAAAGTGATTGCCCTGCCCGCGCTTTCCGTTATTGGAGAATTAAACAATAGCGTCAGCGCAGGAAGTTCTGTATTAAGAAAATCAGATATTGAGCGTACCCAAGCAGACAATATCGCCGAATTACTCAATCAACTTCCTGGCGTTTCGATGTCAGGCTCGCCCCGCCCAGGAGGCCAAACCCTGAACATCTGGGGAATGGGTGATACAGAAGACATCAAAATCACATTGGATGATGCACCAAAAGGCTTCGAAAAATATCTCCAGGGATCTATCTTTATTGAGCCGGAATTAATCAAACAGGTCGATGTCGATAAAGGCCCGCATAACCTGCTTGATGGTAATGGCGGATTTGGCGGAACAGTTAAAATTGTCACTAAAGATGCAAATGATCTATTACAGCCAGGAGAAGATTTTGGTGGATTACTGAAATACAGTTATCACACCAATGACCGCCAAAATATTTATAGCAGCGCAATCTATGGCCGGACAACAGAAGGCTTTGCCGACGGCTTGTTATATATGAGTAAACGGGATGGCGGCAATATTAAACGGCCAGATGGCACCCGTTTTGCTTTCTCTAAAAGTGATCAAGCATCCTACTTACTGAAAACTCATTTTTACCTGAATGATACTCACACATTGACACTTTCCGCGATGCATTCTGATTCTGCTGGCTGGCAACCATGGGCAGCAAAAAGCGATGGAATAGTCGTTCCGTCAGAATACGAGGTTAAAAAATATGGTTGGAATGAAGCCTGGCGCCGTAAGTTAGTTTATCGTGATCAAACGGATCAAAACTACACCGCCAAGTGGAATATCGCACCGGAAGACAATCCGTTACTTAACCTAACAGCAACCTATGCCTATTCGAAAACAGAACAGCATGATAAACGCTCTGAAAAAGCCCACAACGGTTTTATTGGTTCATTAGGAAATGAAAGCTGGATCGACTATGTAGATAACTTAGTAGATATAAATAACAAAAGTGCATTTATAACCGGGCGCATAGAACACACATTACTTGTTGGAACTCGTTGGCATAAAAATCAACGTAATACCCTTATGCATGATAAAAGCAAAGACAAAAGACCTGAATACAACTATGGCTATTTTCAACCAACCTACATGCCTTCAGGAGAGCAAAAAACGAATAGTTTCTATTTGCAGGATGAAATGGTTATCGGCAGCGTTACTGTGACCCCCGGTGTTCGCTATGACCATATCACCAATACCGGCAAACCCAATATCGCGGCAATCTACAATGATAGTTCTCCAAATGTAGGCCATGATTACAGCAGCGTCACCTATACTGGCTGGTCTCCCCATTTGGGTATCACGTGGAAAGCAACACAAAACCTGTCGCTATTTTCGGATATTAGCCGGACATGGCGTGCGCCACTCGTGGATGAACAGTACGAAATGCAATATGCACAAGCGAGTGTCACGGCCACCAGCCGTAATTTGGATGTAGAAAAAATGACCGGTTTACGCTTCGGTGCGATTCTGAATTTCAATAATCTGCTGGCAGACCAAGATAGTTTGCAAATCCGTACAACTTTATTCCGTAATAGAGGCAAGGATGAAATATTTGTCCGTCGTGGAGTCATATGTAAATCACCGGATTGCGAAAAGCCTTTATCCAACTACCGTAATTTACCGGGATACACCATTCAGGGGCTGGAAATTGAGACTTTCTACGACAGCAATTACCTGTTTGGAAAACTTTCTTATTCAACTATCCGTGGTCAGAGAGATGCTTCACCACGCGATCCTTGGGGTAATAAAACCTGGATTGCGGAAACTCCACCCACCACTGCCCGCGCCATGTTAGGCATAAAAATCCCTCAATGGCAGATATCTACGGGATGGACTGGCGATTTTGTCCGTAAGCAAGATCGATCGCCTAAAGATGGCGACCCAATGGCAATACTCTGGTCAATACCTAAAAGCCAAGGTTACGTTCTGCACGGTTTATTCGCCAGTTGGCAACCTGATTTCCAGCAAGGTCTTGAAGCTCGTATAACAGTAAATAACCTGTTTAATCGTGATTATTACCCATATCTTAGTGAATCTGTTTCTGGGGTTGGACGTAACATTAAATTCAGTATCTCCCAAAAGTTCTGATTTCCCACCTGATAGTTCCCTCTTTTTGAGGGAACTCAGACTACTGACCAACCCATTTGAAATTTCTTTTATCGGAAACTTTATATAGCGTATTATCGGCTGATTCGTTTTCTCTGGTGCTTTAATCATGTTTTATTACATCAACAATGGTAAAAGTCTGTCAGATTAATCAACCAGAAAGGTTATAACAGTTAAACGGATATTTAAAGTCGGTTTCTTGAGACTCTTTAACTATGGGGCCACAAATATACTGCTAATCAGCTAAAGATTAGGCCGATCAACAGCCTACAAGATATTGGTTTCAGATTAAATATAGCGCTATACTTAGCCCTATATTTAATCTATTGTATAACTTTTCCAAACGGAGGTTTATCATGTTGCAGAAAGTTATGTGTGGCTACACAACAGCTATCAGTAAGTTTAAATCCAATCCCAAAGCAGCACTGGCAGAAGCCCAGGGAGATGCTATTGCTGTTTCATCTAACAATCAGATCCAATTCTACGCTGTTCCTGCTGCGCTTTTTGAGGAAATGAGCGCGTTTTGTGAATATGCGCAACGGGGAAGTACAGAATTAAAAAACATCCCAGCTAATTTCACCGGAGAAGGGCTAAATATGAATAAAATAGCCACTAAGATGGCTGCAAAAATCAAAGAGGGGATGTCTGGGGACTACGAAGAATGGTCGTAAGATATGGGCATATCTCTCTGAAGAAAGGATACGACCGCTCTTTAGTGATCTTCTGGTAATGAACAGCGCCCTTAATCACTAGTAGATCATTTTCACCAAGGTGAAAATGAAATAAAGAAAATAACGGAAAAGTGACTAAACAATTAAAAGGAAACTCAGCGGTGATAAGAATATTCACGCACCGTGTTTTGAAAGAGGCTTTAGGCAAACAGAGAACCAAAGCGCTGGTTGATGACTTTCGGGCCTATAAAGAGGGAAAAGGCTTACCCGTCACCTTTGGTCGAGACGTTCCCTACCGATTTACATATGACCGATCTTACCTTGAATTGCAGCACCTGCATTTTAAAGACAAAGGATTTCCACTCAAGTTGGTGCAATTTAAACGAACCAGTGGTTATGTTTTGGTTTATTGCCTTGGTTTTTTCGACGTCAACACCTATCTGTTAATCGCGATTATCAAACACTGGAATCACAACAAACCCAATGATGTAGCTGAGACGGACAGGGATATCAATTTAATGAACGAACTGGAAAAAATCGCCGAAGGCTTTCGGGAAAAATACTAGACTGATGGTAATAAGCGAACATTTGTTACTCCGATTTTTCATGATTGATGGTTTAATCTGTTTATGAAAAAGTTTATTCACCGGTTGAAAACGTTATTAAAATTGGTTTCTTTTGGACAATAGATTGTCTGATTAATCTATTAATATTCTTATTTACTTTTTTCTGAACATATAATCATTAATAAAACCAATTTTTATTTCTTATTTTTCATTGTATAACTCTATGATAGATAAGTTTTAAACTGTTGTTAAAAGCCATTTTTTTAACCTCTGTTTTTAATCGGCATAATAAGGTTTTACCTGTTGTTTTTACTAATTTTAATTCCTAATTTCTATTAGATTTAATCATCAGGCATATTGTGTTTTACATTTAACCAGCGTTAGTCATACTTGCTTTTTATCTTTATTGATACTGTTTTACTGGCAATTTTAAATAGTTTTCATAAATTACCCTCCTTTCTTTTATCTTTATGAATCAATCCGTAAATAGCTAGATGGTATAAAAATATCCTTTTATGTTTTTTCGGATAATATTATTTTTTCGCTGATTTCTTTTCAATTTTTCGGTTAATGGTTAATTGGCTTCGGTTAAATTTTATTAACGTCTTTTTAAAAAACTGCACTTATAGTTAAATCCGTCTTTTATATAAAAGCTTTAATATCTCTGTTTTTGTGCTTTTAAATCGTTAAATAAATTTAAAATAAGTGGAGGGTAGCATTGCTGATAAAAAAATTAAACATGGATATTAATAGGCCGTTAAAGGGAAATGCAGGTAAAAAGATAAAATGAATACTGTTAAAAAGGTGATATCGAGTAAAGCGATTCTCATTTTGAAAGTTTTCTTATTTTTTAATTAAAAATTTATTTAATGAATGATTTTCATTGAGCCATTTTTGTAAATCTAATAGTTTTTACGCTTAAAACTAAAGGGGATAATAGGTATATTAATGATATTAAAATCAAAGTCCATTTCTTTAATCATTTTTAATCCTGCTAAACGCTATTGTTATTTTTTCGCTATGCGGTTAACTCTGTTAAATGTTTTAATATAATCTCATGTTTTTATTACTTCAGTTGACTCACATTGAAGCGCTGGTTTTTGCCCAACTGGGCGGAGATATGCGCCTGTGCGGTGAATGATGAGGAGGCGTATCAGATCAAAGATGCTATCTGTAAGCTCCAGTCAGGGCTGGCTTACCGTGGCTATACGCCACGGTAGATCATCAGTCAGGCCGGGAGATCGCAGAGATCTTGCGGTTTTTTATATTATCGTAGCGGTACCGGTAAACGACTGGTCAAAGGCCTTAATTGCTCTCTATCATCCCACAGTCCCGGAAACACCTCGAATTTCAGGTCATCACGGTTAATACCGGTATCAAAATAGCGACACAGACGTTCTCTTAGCGATTCATATCCCCACATATTGGTCAGCTCGTATTTTTCAATAATTTCCCGATCTTTTGGTAACGTTAAGTCTTCCTTTAATACTGGCGCTAGCGTGGTCCCTATATTACCCTCAGGGCCGATATCAATCAGTTTACCTCCCATAAATAAAAAAGAATTTTTATCCCCCGGATAATGATCGCCATTGAATGAAGAATAAGGTTTTATCCAGTAATTATTATAGGATTGAATATTAGGAATAACCGATTTGTCTTTAATTTTCTCAATTGCTAAGTTAGGCAAAACCACCTGACTAGCGACAAAAACCCGGAATAAAATAGGCACCTGATTTAAGTTAATATTCTTCCATACACCATCCGTATTGCAAATATCATAAACCTCATTTCTGGGCGGTTCAACATTTGTCCAATAGTATATAAGTTATCCCGGAGTTTAATATTTACCAAATGGTTTTCTTTCCAGACAATTCGTTTAGTCATATTTTTCAAACAGCCGTTAACAACGGCTGCCTCCTTATATTCTATAAACCTTGAATTAGCTTCATGCCTTTATATTCAGTTTGCGAAAGTATCTGTTTAAAAAATTCTTCGAAAGAGTGAAATATTTTATAAAGGTTTCCACATTCATCTACTTCATGAAAAGCAATATCTTGCATATCATCTTCAACATGTAAGTGAGTTCTATCCCAATAATAGACACCTTCATTCTTTCCTTCAGTTACTAATATATAAAAATTACCGCCTGGATCTGTACCAATGATCAAAGAATTTTTTATGAATGATAATTCATCCAAATAATCATTATTCACTTCAATTAAGTTGAAATTTTCATTTTCTATATTGATACCAAACAAAGAATCAAAAGCGATTTCACCATCATCAACGCCGTGATATGTAAGATTACACGCATCCGGATCTTCAACATAAAATCCGTTATATTTCTTCAAGAAAGCACGGTAACTTTCAGGAAGAGTTATTGAATAATGCTGCTCAATAGATAAAATTTCACTGTCATCTATATTAATACCATGATTTATTGGCATAAATTTACTCCAATACTATTCTTCAACATTTTTTTCTTAGCGTTGATGCGCCACCACGGTGAGTAAAGGTGCCGTGTACTTTCCTAGGCACTTCTTGCATTGTTTTTCCATTTTCATGATGGTGCCAAGTATTTGAACCATAATCGGCTTTTCCTTTCGGCGCTAACTTGTCAGCTTTTGCAAAATCACCATCCCCATATTTATGGTGATTTCCTTTCAGATCAGGCACATCTACACGCTGTCTTTCATATGGAGAGAAGTCAGGGTAACCATTAGGATAACGAACAACATTACCCGAGGCATCTTTATAAACCCAAGTTTGGGTATCTATTTCTTGCCAGACTATACCACCTTTATTACCCCACTTAGCGATATCAGGAGAATTTAGTGGTTTTCCAGTTAATCCCCACGGATCGATCCAACTCATTGGGTTAGGCGCGTAAGTATATAAGTTTAATCCACCTGCTAATCCAATGGGGTCTTAGGCACTATCCCGACGCCATCATACAGTTGAGCGGACCTTTCCCCCTGATTTAGCAGCCTTTTTCTTCGCCGGCTTTTCCCATCCTGTTAAAGAGCATGCCAACTGGACCCGACGAGCACTTTGCTGATTTTAGCTCGCTTTTTCCCCGATGTCAGCGCCGGGGCAGCTTGCCTGCGCCGCTGATGCGGGCTGGCGAGGCCCGCAGGTAAAGCCGCCGGTGAAGTGATCCCAAAAAGTTGGGCGGCTGTCTGGTGCTCATTCCTGACAGTGAAGCCCCGCAACAACAGCATCAGCAGTACCAGCGCCAGCAAGACCAGCTTAGTGAAATTAAGCTGAGAATGCGAGAACTGATAGGCGATTATAAAGTACGCTGATATATACGGGTATTAGCCACGGTAAGAACAAGAAAGCCGGAAGAATACGTATATCTTCCGGCTTTCTTTTTTATAAACACTGAGTGGATTATTTTCACTCATTTGTCTAAACGGTTATTTCAAAAAAATTATGCCGTTTGTACAAAGAAGATACCTTCTATTCCATTTTCTGTACTTTTAATAAACAAATAACCAATAGCATCAGATAACCCTAATGCATCTTGAAAAGGTTTAGGGAAATCTGCCGAATATATCTGACATACAAAGTGATAGCTATTTCCGATGTCACCAATATCATCTAATCCATTTGGCACATTATTTGAAAATAGCGAAATCATTGGATATTCATCGTCACCCATTTCCATATCTAAAAAATTAACACTTCTTTCTGGTATGAATTTATCGTTGTTTTCCACTGAATCATTGGTTAAAGAATATGAAACGAACGTAAATCCTGACTGAATAAGCTTTAGTTCTTGCTCATCACCAAAATAGGTTATGTTATCAAGGAAGTAATCATCATCAGAATAAGTTGAAAAAACAGATAAATATCCAGATGTTGGCAATACTCCTTGAGAGATTCTAGAAGATAACTTCTCGCAATTTATAGAAAAAAGATGAAGTAGTTTTTCACCATCTGGGTTTACAGGCCACTGTGATACATATCCTCTTTTCCCACCAAGAATAAAACCAGAGTCATTATTCGAAGTTTCTTCTACAACAATTCGCGTAAGACTATACATGCAACATTTCTCCTATTTACAAGTACCAGCATTTTTAGCCTTGTTTGATAACCCGTTAAAGAATTTTCTAGCTTGGTTTCTTAACTGTTTTACTCTGCTAGCAGGAACACCAGATTTTCTTAACCCACCAGAGGTTATATCTAGTTCTCTCTTCGGTGTTGATGCAAACTCATTTTTCCCGAGGTCTTGACTTGCCCTAATTTGATTCTCATGCCAATGTGCACTACCAACACCACGTGTATCTTTTTGTGGGCCACGAGTGTGGTGATCTAAATCTAAAGCAATAGATGGATTTCCTGATAATCGGCTATTACCTGCAAGTCCCTGCTCACGTAAATATTCATGTCTTAACAATTCATGCGCTTGCAATTTATCACCAACGTGAGTTGGTCCATTCAATTCACCATATGTTCCCAATTCGAATAACTTTGCAAGCCCAAGCGGGTCGATCCAACTCATTGGGTTAGGCGCGTAAGTATATAAGTTTAATCCCCCTGCTAATCCAATAGGATCTTAGGCACTATCCCGACGCCATCATACCGTTGAGCGGACCTTTCCCCCTGATTTAGCAGCCTTTTTCTTCGCCACTTTTTCCCGCCCTGTTAAAGAACATATCAACTCGCCCCGACGGGCACTTTCCCGATGTTAGCGC